>JAILFE010000219.1 GCA_024697725.1 Oscillospiraceae bacterium | reverse complement strand
TTCCTTCGATATGCGCCCGATACTTATAGTGCGTGCTCAATAACCGCCCTACGGGCGGTTCTCCTGCAAATCAAAGATTTGCAGTGCACTACCTGATTAATGTCTGCTTATTGCTGACCTACGGTCAGCAATAGTGCAAGATTTTTTGGGCTTATCAGCTCAAAAATCTTGCACTCAAAAAGCCGAAAAGCACTTCGAAGTTGCACTATTACGTACTTTTCGGCTTTTTGAGCAGACATTATATACAGGCACAATAATCTATTATTATTCTACCACATAATAAGCCGATATAATTTATTATATTATGTATTTTATGTTACTAAATTATTTTCCGGGCGGTCAAAGCCTGTAATATGCTAAAAAGTACCGAATGGAACAATTTTAGCCGATCGGGTATTGTACAGGCGCCGGATATGTGGTAAAATCAGTACATAAGAGAACATAAACCATAAGCCCGTATGGAACATCAGTCAGAGGACAAAGCCATGAGATACGATATAGACAAACTGCTTATACAGCATAATGAGCTGTTAGGAAAGCTCGGTGCACATATCACAAGACACAGCGAATATCTGGCAGAGATAGAATACTCCGTTCCGGACACGCACAAAAACAGGCTGTTTTTCTTAATGCCGTATGAGGGCGTGCTGATAAGCTTCAGTGAGATCGACAGATTCATCGCAAACTCCGGAACGGATCCCGGCATCGCATTCTATAAGGTGATATACTCCATAGAAGGCAGACTGGAGGTATATCTTCCGGGAATGAAAAAATATGCCTATATGGAGCCCGGGATGATAGCGGTCGATAAAAGCGATCCCGACATCAGATTCGTTCTGCCGGACAGATCATACAAACAGCTCGGTATATACTTCTCATTTGACCTTATGGAGCCCGCACTGAGAAAAACGCTCGGGGGGATAGGCATCACCGCAGAGGCGTTTGAAGGGCTCATCAGGCAGAACGGTGCCTGCACTATAGGCATAGCCGCCGAAAAATGGAAAAATACAGCCGATGAGCTTTGCAGGTATATAGAAACATCCGGCGGCGACAGCAGCATCCTCTTCCGGTTCAGGCTACTCACGATAGAGCTAATGGCAGAGCTGGTATCAGGCGGAACTGCCCCGCTGAGACCCGAAAGCTATGCATCACCCGGACACCGCAGGATAGTCTTTGAAGCCGCAGGCATCATAGATGGGAACTTCAGCTCTTCGTTCACCATAGAAGAGCTTGCAGAAAAGGTCGGCAGCACGGCATCGAGCCTGAAAAAGTATTTCAGGAGCATATACGGCATTCCGATACACAGATATATCCGGAGCAAACGGATAGAAAAGGCAAAACAGCTGCTTTCCTCCACCGACATGAGCATCGCGCAGATCACAGAGGCGGTCGGATATGAAAGCCACAGCAAATTTTCCGTGCTGTTCAGAGAGATCACGGGCGAAACGCCGTCAGAATACAGGCGGCTGAATAAAAAATGAGGTGACAGTGATTATGACGATCAAACTTATTGCAGAGGGTATAGGGCTCGGTCTGATACTTGTGCTTATATGCGCATTCGGCATCAGGAACGGAGCAGTTGGCATGGTGCATTTTTACCACAAGGATGTACAGGACAGATGCGTCCGGCTCGGGCTCACCACACATGAGAGCATAAAGAAAAGAGCGGGGATAGTCAATGCGTTCTCGATCCCGGCGGAGATGATATACGTTTTATCATGCGTATACCTCATCAACGGCGCAAGGGGCTTTGCAGAGGGCGCTTTGCAGATATTCGTGATACTTTCGGTAATGAACCTCATCGACCGTTTCTTTATTGACGAATACTGGGTAGGTCACACCAAAGCGTGGCTGATACCCGGCACAGAGGATATGCGCCCGTATATCGACGGTCATGACAAGATGCTCAAATGGCTCATGGGAACAGTCGGCATGGCTTGTATCTCCTTGATGATATCGGGTATAATGTCATTCATTATCAAATAAAAACCACGTTTCACGGTTGATATACTTGACATTTTTTCTGCGGTATGCTATAATTTATTCATATACATATTCTCACAATAAAAAAAATAAGGTGAAGACATTGAGCAGGAATTACTCCTATTTTTCACACAGGGATTGCGAATTCTTTCCTTGCCACAAGGGAGCCGACAAGGACAATTTCAACTGTCTGTTCTGCTATTGCCCGCTCTACTCTCTCGGTGACAAGTGCGGCGGGGATTTTACAATAAACACCAAAGGGATAAAGGACTGCACCAACTGCCTCTACCCGCACATCCGTGAGAATTATGATGAAATAATAGCAAAGCTGCGCAATGCCAATAAAGAAATACGCAGCGGCAGGAAGGAATAGAAATATGGATTTATTGTCGTCATCATTTATAATTGTCGGGCTGTTGTTTATACTCGCGGGGGGTCTGACCTTTGTATTACAGAAAAACAGCGAAAAAGCCTGCACCGAAAAGACAGTCGGAGAGGTAGTCGGGATAAAGGAGAGCCGCGTCAAGAGACAAGTAGCCTATTCTCCGATATTCAGCTTCAATGTGAACGGCGCCGAGGTACGCGCTCATCTGAAAGTATACCGCAACCCGCTGAATATGAAGATCGGTGACCGTGTCCCGATATACTACGACAAGAGCAATCCCGAACGGGTAAGATTGGCTAATGATCCGTCCATGAAGAAGGTCCCTGCCGTATCCGGAGTGGTCGGCGCTGTGATGCTCTTAATAGGACTGGTGTTCGGCGCTCTGTTATGAGAAAAACGCGCATACCGTAATTACAGGCGGTCTGCGCGATTTTTCATATGTTCCAGAATATCTCTGTATTTGTCTCCCTGCTGTACGGTCTTTTCGGATATACGACAATCTTATCGATAAATACCCGCACCAGCTCGAATGTCAGGGCATCACAGCGAAGATACCTCCTTATCATATCCTCCTTTGTCCCCGCAGAGGCTATCTGTTCCTTTATCCTTTCGATGTACTTCCCGACACGTATGAGCTCCGATCCGCATCTTTCCTTTTCGGCAGCAAACTCCTTCATCAGCTCAATATAATCCTCCTGTGAGATGATGCCGTTCACCTTGTCTATATAGAGATTTTTCATATATCCCGCGTTTTTTCCGGCATCCGCCCTGAGCCTTGCCTGTTTTCTGATATATGCATCCAGCATGGCTGTGTTCCTGTCCGCCGTGACGATAAAGCCCGATATCCTTTCCTCATCGGAATAGCGGTCTTTCAGCCTGACAAATGCCGAAAGCACGCTCTCACACAGCCTGCTGTATGATATCATCACGCCCGGGCATTCCGCAGCATAATACCTTGTCGAACAGCGCAGATATCTTCTGTCTTTCTGTTTTGTCATCCTGAGCAGTCTGCCGCAGAGGGAACAGTATGCCTTTCTGCCGAATATATTCGCTTCGGCGGCGGAAAACGAAGGTCTGACACGCGAAGACAATATCTCCTGCGCCCTGTTCCAGACAGAGATATCTATTATCGGCTCGTGAGTATTATCTGCACGTATCCATTCCGATCTGTCGGTCGGTCTGACCTTTTTTGTCTTGTAGGATATACTGCGTACCCTGCCCTGAACCAGATTTCCTATATATGTCTCACAGGTCAGTATCCTTTCGACCGTGCCGTATCTCCATACGCGGCTGTGCAGCGAGGATGTATATGCATTGCTGTACCGCTCCCCGTGTGCGAGCTTGTATGCGGCAGGAGTCGGGAGAGCCCGCGCATTCAGCTCGCGGGCGATCGCCGTCCTGCCCATTCCCGATATATACAGACCGAATATCAGCCGCACTGTAGAAGCGGCGTCCTCATCAATAACAAGATGACCCTTGCTGTCGGGGTCTTTTTTATACCCGAACGGAGCAAAGGCGCCGATAAATCTGCCGTTCCTGCGCTTGTCGGTGAGCACCGCCCTGATATTGTCCGACATATCCTCCAGGAACCATTCGTTCACCATGCCGTATATCTGGCATGATTTCTTGTTTCCCTTGGCACTGGTATCCACATTGTCCACAACGGATACAAAGCGTATCCCCCAGACCGGGAAAAGACCGTTTATGTACTTCTCAACGAGCTCCAGCTCCCTTGTGAAGCGGCTGAGTGTCTTGCACACTATCACATCGAAGCATTTCTTCTGGGCATCCGCGAGCATCCTTCTGAAAGCGGGGCGGTTCCTGTCGGAGCCGGTATAGTCATCATCGCTGTAGATATCGTATATTTCCCAGCCGTTTTCGGCGCAGTAGCCTTTAAGCAGCGACCGCTGATTCTCTATGCTCTCGCTGTCGTCCGATGCGTTTTTCTTGTTTCTGTCCTCCTCCGACAGCCGACAGTATATCGCAGCTGTATATGCCCTGACGGCATTTTCACCTGTCATCATCGCACGCAGCATCTTTCTGCTGCATAAGACCGATATATTCCCCGAAGAGCCTGCAAAAGCTCTCCCGCCGTGCGTTCTCATCCGGTGCCAATCTGAAATGCTCTGTTATCCGTTCATTTTCATCCGTGAATACGATATCCGCAGCCGCTGTATCTTTATCCATACTATCACCCCTGTCAATTTATATGTATGACCGGAGACAGGATATGACAATAGCGCAGGCGTTGCTTCGCGGTAAAGAAGTGCCTGCTAAAAGAATAAAGAAGAAATAATAAAGAAGAAATTATAATATTATTCATTATTCTTTATTCTTTTCTTCCGATTCAAATACCGAGCATTTCTTTGAAGTGGCTCTTATCCCGTAAGCCCCCTCGATCAGATTCACTCCCCATTCGGGAGTAAGTTCGGAGCCGTCCCATGCGTTCGTTATATCAA
>JAILFE010000174.1 GCA_024697725.1 Oscillospiraceae bacterium | reverse complement strand
CTTTGTTGCGAAGTCAGCCCACTGTTCATCGGTCATGGTGTCCTCATAATGCTTGCGGATATACTCAGCAGCAGAAACAAGGAAACCAGCCGTACCGCAGGCAGGATCGCAGATCACATCATCGGGAGTTGGTGCGACAAGCTCCACCATCATTTCACGGATATGCTTCGGAGTACGGAACTGTCCGTTCTGACCTGCCGTAGAGAGCTTACCGAGCATATACTCATACAGATCGCCCTGCATATCAAGATCGGCTATATCATGCTCATAGAGATCGTCAAGCCCTGTGATGATCTTCTGCAGCACCTGAGCATTTGGTATAACAAACACGGCACTATCCATATATCGGGTAAAAGCAGTCTGCACCTGCTTCCCGTCCTCACGGGCGGGAATTTCTATCAGCTCACCCTTTTCGTCAAAATCGGGCAGCTTGCCGTATTTCATTTTCTTTACCGCAGGAAAAGTATATTTCGAGATAATGCTGAAAATATCACGAGCGTCCTTATCCTTGAACTTGCTCCACCGCATAGCCTGTCCTATTTCCGACTGAGGGAAGATCAGCTCGGCAGCATCGCCTGTCAAATTGGCAAATTCCTCGTTTTCAAGCTCCTTTTCATCGAGAGAGCGAATGAACATCAGATAAGTGAGCTGTTCAATGACCGTCAGAGGATTAGTGATACCGCCCGCCCATATATCTGTCCAAATCTTATCTATTTTATTCTTAATGACACCTGTTATCATCTTATACCTCCGAGTACCTCACATACAGCGAGGTATTATCTATTTGATTGTACCACAATTTGCACAAATAGTCAACGATTTGGAAACCAAAATTCTAAATATTTTAACGAGGACTTATAAGTCCGGCATTGCTAAAATAATAAGGCTACTGCGCATCAAGTGCAGTAGCCTTCGCTTATTTATTCAGAACATCGCTCATATTCAGCAGGGCGTCCGCTTTTTCCCCGGTAAGCCTGCGGTAATTTTCAATCAAATGCCGCTCATTTTCAGAAAGATAGGTGCATTCCGAATCATCATTGAACAGTTCCGCAAGTGAAGAACCAAGTGCAACCGCCAGACGATTCAGCGTTTCAATGGTAGGCTGCCTTGTTCCTTCTTCAATACCCTTGATGTGATGTCCCGATACTCCTGTAATTTGTGTGAGGCGGTACATAGACATTTTCTTATTTTCCCTGAGCTTGTGTAGTTTCTTGCCGACTTCCATAAAACCGCCCCTTCCGTTTTGTATACCACTATTATATACCTCATCGGGCAATAAAATAATATCCGTTTGGGCTTGAATATATGGACATTTAGGTATATAATATATAGTAACAAAAGTGAATACAGGGTTGCTATTATGAATATCTACACAGTCAGTTTTTTCGGGCATAGGAGCATTGAGCGTGGAGCGGAGATCGACAACCGCCTTGACAAACTCCTTCATGATCTGATAACGCAAAGGGAGTACATAGACTTTCTTATCGGCAGAGATGGGGATTTTGACTTGCTTGCATCGGCAGCCGTTAAGAGAGCCATTCACAGCTATGGGTACGGAAACACGCATTTCACCCTTGTTCTGCCGTATCTGAAAGCCGAATACCGTGACAACGAAAAGGAGTACCTTGACTATTATGATAACGTCGAGATATGTGCCGAATCCGCCGAAGCCCACCCCAAGTCGGCTATCCAAGTCCGCAATCGGAGCATCATTGACCGATCAGACCTTGTGATATGCTGTATTCAGCACAAGAGCGGCGGGGCTTATCAAACGATACAGTACGCCGAGAAGCAGGGAAAGAAGATAGTAAACCTTGCAGATGAAAACTGAATAGGCTTCTGAAATAAATAGGGCTATGCCTTCCGTCACATACGGTCACGGAGGACATAGCCTTTATTACTGACAACAGCAAAGCAGCCTGCACAATTTGCACAGACTGCTTTCAGTTATAACATAGAATATTTATATTTTGCGCTGCCTACTTGACTGGGGCGGGTCACATATTTGTTCTCACAGCCTGTTTATTATCATATTAGCTCAACTTAATTGATCGTTACTTTCTGCACTCTCCCGACCTGTTCACGAAGCACATCAATATACGGATTTTCCTGCGGTTCTTCCTTCTCGACCTCCTCATCGTCCCAACTATCTTCATGGTACTCGACGTAGGTATCCATGTAATCCGCCTTTTCTTTAAGACAGCGGATAAGAGCAGCCTTAACTCCGAGAGCCATGTTCCTGTCCTCATCGGCGGTGTCGTTAATGTACTCGATGAACGCCGAGACGGTCATTCTGAGCTGCTCCTCGTCCAGTTCATCGAAAACAGGTTCTATCGCCGAAGCTGCCACATCTTCCCATTCCATGTAATCGTCCCCGACCTCGCAGGCCTCCCTGATCTCATCGACCGCCGTACTTACTCTTTCATAGGATTCTTCATTTACAATATACATACTCATATCCTCCATTTTTATTGTTTTGTTGTTTTGCCTGTAAGTATATAATAGCACTGTTGACAGTACATTTCAAGACTAATACTGTACAAACTTTCATAACTGATTTTGTGCAAGATATACTGTCAACCCGTTATTTCTTATCTGCTGCTGTTTTGTACCAAAACCACCTCCCTGACGGCGGCTGATATTTAAATCAGCCAGACCGCCTATACTATATTTATCTGCTGCGGTTCCGTCCGGAGTCTCTCCCTGATCCTTCCCACCGCAGATATTCTTCATACTCCCTGTTTTCTCTTTCGGCTGCTTCGGCATATTCTCTCTTTGCTCGCTCCAGCATTTTTTCGTAATCCATCCGGATCGTATCAAGATACCTTTCATAAAATCCGGAAACTTCTTTGAAATCACTTTCCGCAGATTCCAGTTTCCGGGATACTTCATCGACCTTGCTTTCCAGCTTTTTAAGTTCCTCCTCAAACCTTGCAGAATCCTTTTCCGAAGAAACATCCAGAGCGAACAGATAGGAAAGCTCCGCCAGACGTTTTTTCTGCTCATTGCTGCGGTCATCGGAATTGATGATCTGCAAAAACTCCGGAATGTCATCTATGAGCTTTTTCATCTTTGCTGCTTCTTTTGAAACCTTCTCCAGCTGTTCTTTCAGCCCGGCACATTTTTCATAGTTCTCATTCACAAGACTTCTGAAATCTTCCTCTGTCCCGATCTTATTCTCCGAAAGGAATTGAAGCAACTCGGCATTCTGCCTAACCTCCCTGACCGAAACTTTTCGGATATACGGCTCGTGATGATAATGAATGATCTGCATCTGACGCAGGCAAACCGCATACTCTCTCTGTATCCCCTGATAGCTCATCACCTTTTCAAAGCTCATTTCCCTGTCCTTGCTGGCAATGCGGTATTTCAGTTCTTCAAGAGCATATCCGTCACCCAGACGGAAAGTCCTGATGCTATGCTTTGCTTTCGGTGCTTTCACAGAAATATATTTTCCGAAGTTCACCGTATAGTTCATCTCCCGCAATCGCACAATAAGATCATCGACCGATTTCACATCTTCACGAAGAATAAGATCATCAATATCATCACGGAGCTTGTCTTTCCAGCAGCGGTTCTCCTTACGGGCTTTCCACTCACCATATTTGTGCTTATGCTCCTTGCTCGGATCATCAATGATGCTCAGACCGTGAGCCTTGCAGATCATGTCTGACATCTCGCGGCACTTCTTCAATGTTTCCTTGTTCCCGATCCAGCGCTGTCCATTGAGATCGAAAACCGCGACCGCGATATGCGAATGAACATGACCTTTGTCCGTGTGTGTTGAAATAAGCACCTGACGATGATCTCCGAATGTCTTTCTCGCCCACTCAACCGCAATGCTGTGAGCCTGCTCCGGAGTTACTTCGCCCGGAGCAAAGCTCTGGATATAGTGATGGACTTTGATCGGGTTCTTCACTTCACGATTCGTCTTTCGGTAAAAACGCTCGCCGCTGTTCTTCTGATATATCCTCTCAAACTCACCATAGGCATCTTCAACATTTGCTGAACAGCACAGTCCCGTCACAAGCTCGTTCCCGTTGGTCTTGCCCTCCCGCAGAATGTATTTCAGAAACATCAGCGGCGATTTGTGGATCGCACTGTACATGATGACCGCCACTCAGATGATGTCCTCCGGGTCATACTGTTTCAGGTAGTTCTTGAACACTCCCCTAAATCTTTTCATCAGGCTCAGGACATCCTCCATGTCTTTCTGAAAAACACTGCCGGATGTATTCACGACTTTTGCGATCTGATTCAGAAGTCTGCCGATGGAGTTGAACTGTATCAGCAGATCATTGACGATCTCGGTATCGTAGATTTTCACTTCTCCGTGAAGCACCATCCACCGAACAAGCGAACACGGCTTCATACCCGAAGCGTCA
>JAILFE010000168.1 GCA_024697725.1 Oscillospiraceae bacterium | reverse complement strand
TACGACCGCATACAAAAAGTGCGTGACATCACCGTATAAACGGCGCTGCCGCGCACTATAGTCATATACAGTTTCCGCCCGTCATATTGACCCTTTTGGTCTGTTTTTTCGGTGCGGAGGCCGTTGTCGTCTTTTCTATGTATACCGCCTGCTGTCCGAGCTCGATATACCGGAGCCTCAGCGTTTTGAGGCTGTATGAGGTGTTCCCGACGAGCGGGTCTGCGACATATACAAGGTCATTGTCCTTGTCGTAGCCCGTGAGCACGACGCAGTGTTCATAGGCGATCCACTGCACGATCTTTCCGTCTGCGGTGGTCCATTTGTCTGTGGGGAACGATGGGTGAAGACCGTCGCTCGTTATCCATATCAGCACGGGGATATCCTTGTCGATATAATTTGTCAGAAGATCGTCAAAGGCTGTTCCCGTGATATCGTGTGCCTTGAATTCCTTATCCTTATTCTTTGACTTGAAATAGGCATTCGCGGTCTCGGTTATGCACGGGGCATAGCAGCCGTATGCCTGATGCTTTGATTCGGGGTCTCCCGCGAAGACCGTATGGAAATCCGCGCCGATGACTCTGCCGTTATCATAGACGAAATCCATTTTGGGGAGATATTTTCTTGATATTGCGAGCTTGGTGACGGAAAAGCCCATGTGATTGAGCAGCATCGTCAGTGATGTGACCTCGCAGCCCGTGGGGAGTTCGGGGTATTGAAGGATGCAGTTCATCTTTATCTGCTTTGTGAGCCGTTTCCGTGATGGGTCGAGCTTGCCGTCCGATCTGAAGAAATAATCCTTATCCCCGATCTTCTTCCAGCCGGTCGCCATTATGCCCTGTTCTCCGAAATAGTATCTGTCGCCTTTTATGGTCTTCCAGCCCGTGCAGACGCCGCCGCGCTCGTTCTGTCTGAGATAGCAGTATTTATCGCCGAGCCTCTTCCAGCCGCGCACGGAATAGCCGTCTTCGTCAAAGAGGTATTTCACATCCGATATGACAAACCAGCCCGAGAGCTTTTTTCCCTTGCTGTTTATAAAATACCAGCCATTGCTGTCCGAATGCCAGCCGCGATCCTGCTTTACTGCGCCGGCAGGGATGCCGCCGAGCAGAAGGAGCACTGCTAGCGAAAGCGCGATACCTGACAGATATCCTGCGGTTTTTTTCAATATATGTCCCGTCCTTCTGATAGTCTTGCAGTCAACGACATTGTCGTTTACTGTATGGTGATATGCAGCATATTCTTCCGCTGAACATACAGAGTATCATAGCATATTTCTGTATACATTTTATTATATATGTGTGTACAGAATGTAAATTAAACATTTAAGTTGCATCAGAGTGCGGTTCATATCGCCTTTTTGAGCGAGGAGACGAATTCGCCGACCTTGTCAACGCTCTCTCTGCCGTTTTCGGCAACTATCCTTACTATCGCCGAGCCGACTATCACGCCGCTGCAATAGCCTGCCATTTTCTTTGCCTGCTCGGGGTTCGAGATGCCGAATCCGACAGCATACGGGCATCTGACATATTTCTTTATCGTGCCGAAGAATTCCTCGAAATCGGTCGTGAAGCTGCTCCTTGTGCCTGTTACGCCCGTCGAGGAGACGCAGTACAGAAAGCCCCTGCTTGCCGATGCGATCTCTCTTATGCGATCGTGAGAGGTCGGAGCGACGAGATTTATCTGGAGTATACCGTTCTTTTCGGCCTCTCCGATCACCTCATCGCGCTCCTCGAACGGCAGATCAGGGACGATAACGCCGTCGATGCCGTATTCTCTGCACTGCGCGAAGAATCTTTCCGTGCCGTATACATAAATAGTATTGATATACATCATGAGTATGAGCGGCTTGTCGGTCTTTTCGCGTATCCTCTTTACGGTCTCGAATATCTTCGTGAGGTTCGTGCCGCCGTTCAGCGAACGCAGCGATGCACGCTGTATCGTCACGCCCTCTGCGATCGGGTCGGAGAAGGGGACGCCCAGCTCGATGATATCCGCGCCGCTGTCGAACATCTTGTATACGAGCTTTTCTGTCGTTTCAAGATCGGGATCGCCCGCCGTAACAAAGGTTATCAGTGCCTTTTCGTTTTTTCTTCTGAGCTCGTCAAAGCATTTTTCTATCCTGTTCATTATTATATGCACCTCCGTCAGTTGCTGACATCATTGCCGCGGTAGCGTGCGATAGAGTATACGTCCTTGTCGCCGCGTCCGGATATATTTATCACCATTATCTGATCCTTGTCCATAGTAGGAGCTATCTTCAGTGCGGCTGCGACCGCATGAGCCGATTCTATAGCGGGGATTATGCCCTCGGTCTTTGAGAGATACTCAAAGGCGCAGACAGCTTCCTCGTCGGTGATGCTTATATAATCGGCGCGGTGAGTGCTGTGGAGCATTGCGTGCTCGGGGCCTATGCCGGGATAATCGAGCCCTGCGGATATCGAATATACAGGCGCTATCTGACCGAATTCGTCCTGGAGGAATATCGACTTCATACCGTGGAATATGCCTGTCGAGCCGCGTGCTATCGTAGCAGCGGTCTTGTCGGTATCAGCGCCGAGACCGCCCGCCTCCGCGCCGACGAGCCTTACGCTGTCCTCGCGGATGAAGTCATAGAACGCGCCCATTGCGTTCGAGCCGCCGCCAACGCAGGCAACGACGCAGTCGGGGAGCTTTCCTTCCTTCTCCATGAGCTGGCTGCGTATCTCCTCGCTTATGACCTTCTGGAAATTGCGCACCATTTCGGGGTAGGGATAGGGACCCATTACCGAGCCTATGCAGTAGAATGTAGTTTCGATATTCGTAGCCCAGTCGCGCATAGCCTCGTTTATCGCGTCCTTGAGCGTGCCCGTGCCGCTTTCGACCGATACTACATCCGAGCCTAAAAGCCGCATCCTGTATACGTTCAGCGACTGTCTTTCGACATCCGTGCTGCCCATATATACACAGCATTCCAGTCCCATGAGAGCGCAAACCGTTGCTGTTGCGACACCGTGCTGTCCCGCGCCCGTTTCGGCGATTATCCTCTTCTTGCCCATTTTCTTTGCGAGCAGGAGCTGACCCAGAACGTTGTTTATCTTATGCGAGCCTGTGTGATTGAGATCCTCGCGCTTTAAGTATATCTTGCAGCCGCCGAGATCCTTTGTCATCCTCTCGGCGTAGTAGAGCAGCGACGGTCTGCCCGCATAATCGCGGTAGAGCTCTTTCAGCTCCGCGTTGAACTGAGGGTCGTCTATATATTTCTTATATGCGTCCTCAAGCTCATGCACGGCGTTCATGACCGTTTCGGGGACATACTGTCCGCCGTATTCGCCGTATCTGCCGATCTTTTCCATTATTAACCGACCTCCCTGATAGTCCGGATGATATCTCTTATCTTGTTTTCGTCCTTGATGCCGTCCGTTTCGACGGAGCTTGATATATCTGCTCCGAACGGGGACAGCTCCTTTATTATACCGGCGGCGTTATCCTTGCTTATGCCGCCTGCCGCAAGAAACGGCTTGGTTATCCGTGCGGCTTTTATTATGCCGGTATCTGCGGTCTTTCCCGTGCCGCCGATCTTGCCCGTAACAAAGCTGTCGATGAGCAGTCTGTCGCAGGAAAGACTGTCTGCGGCTTCGATATCTGCGCTGCTTTTTGCGCG
>JAILFE010000167.1 GCA_024697725.1 Oscillospiraceae bacterium | reverse complement strand
CTGCGTGTGGTATTCGTGGCGATAATACTCCTTCTGCTCTATTCTATAATCAGCGGTATAATAAGATATCATTCCCACCTTGTAGGGGTAAAAGAGCCGATCCAGGGACCTTCCGACGGCGGAACGTCATTTACTATAGGTAAAAATCTATATCATGTAAACTTTCTGTATAGCTACGACATAGAAGGACTTGTGGTCAGCACTCACGGATATCATACGATGTCGTGGTTCGACAGGGCTTGTCCCAAGGATGTGGGCATAACATGGGGAAAGGTCGCAGAATCTGCAAAAGCGGCAAATATCCGCTTTTCGCAGTCAAACAGGGCGCTCTATGTATCGTGGGAATACACCAGTGAATACAGCACGGTCTTTGACAGCGACGCCGAGATAATGTCATGTGTATCGAACAATCACCTCGTCAGTGAGAAATTCTACATACGCAGCAAGATAAGCCGAATAAGAAAGGGCGATCATATCAGGATAAAGGGTTATCTGATAAGCCTCAACTGCGACGGCGAAACGCTCTGGTCAAGTACAGTGCGCGACGACATCGGAATGAAGGAAAACAACGAGGGCTCGTGTGAGATAATCTACGTGACCGATGTGAGATGGCTGCCGTAAAAAAGTCCTGACATCAATACAAAAGTTTTGCCCCGGAGCATTTCAAAGATCAGAAATGCTCCGGGGCATTGTATTTCATACTCTAACACAAGCCAAAATGCTTTGCTATAAGATCACATACTTCTTCTCTTGTATCCTTCCCGTTGTCTTCCCTTACTACTGTAAAAAATCCGCTGTTTGCAAATTCATCATAGCGCTCCCTGCTGTTGATAAGTGCAAGTCCGCGCCGATAGTTTTCCATGACTGCTTCGGGGTCATCGCAGCTTTCGATAACATTCAGGATAAAGAGCTTTTCCGGGCGCTGCGGTCAAAGAAACGCTCAACGCTCATGGACTGCGGCGAAAGCATGACTGCAACATGATGATGATCCGAGATCTCTTTCAGCACATCCAACGGGATATTGGTATCAGCGATGACTTTTTTATCTTTTGATATTGAAATAAGCTCTGCCACCTCAAATTCCGCAGCTTCTCTCCCCACGCTGAATACCCACCGTTCATACTCTTCCGGAGAACGGGTCACAAAGTCTTTCCAGTCGTCAAGGGTTTTAAGATAACAGATATCCGGCTGGGCATCGGGTGTCGCCACGATATCCGATACCCTACTGTGATAGTTTTCTCCGCAGAAGATCATATCATATCTGTCGGCAAGCATTTTTACGGTCGTCGATTTTCCGGCATAGGCTGTTCCGGTTATAAAGTATACATTTTTAAGGTAATGCTTCAGTATATTGTTTTCTATTTTCAATCCGATCCACCTCACGAACCTGCATTCAGCACACTTCCTGTGTACTGTCATATTCAAACAGGCGGGAAATATCATTTCCCGCCTATAAAATTATCCTTTGAGTTCTTGTTTTCCTCGATAGTTTCCGAAAGGCTCTTTATCTTTTTCGTATCGTTCCTGTTTTGCAGCTGCATCACAAAATTGAACAGCGCTATGCCCGTAAGTATACAGAGAGCGGACGATGAGATCCCTATCCTCTCCCTGAATATCCAAAGCGCCGCAACGGCAGCCGATCCGATATATCCCGTGACGCTCAAAAGCCCGGGATCCTTTCCTCTGAACATATTATGCCTTTCTTGCGTTTGCAAGCATGAGCTTGATCCTGTTTTCCTGATTCACCCTTGTTGCACCCGGGTCATAGTCTATCGCGGTGATATTGGCGTTCGGGTATGCACTGCGGATAACTCTTGTCATACCCTTCGCAACGATATGGTTCGGAAGACATCCGAACGGCTGGGTGCAGATGATATTCTCCGTGCCGTGCTCGGCAAGCGCAGCCATTTCGGCAGGTATCAGCCAGCCCTCGCCCATTTTCACGCCCTGGTGGATATATTTATCGGCATATCCGCGCAACTCCTCAAAATCATGTGGGGGCTCGAACCCGCCGTGCTTTTTCATCGTTTCTATCATCTGCCGCTCCTTGCGGTAGATAATATCATAGCCTGCCTTGAAAAGCGGTGTCGTCTTTGTCCTTGTCCCGTATATAGTGCTGTCGTTGACGTTGTTCACCGCGCAGTACATACAGAAATCCAGGAACGACGGCACCACAGGCTCACACCCCTCGGATATCAGATAATCCTCAAGGTGATTGTTCGCAAGCGGTGAGTATTTCACATATATCTCCCCGACGATGCCGACTTTCGGCTTTTTTTCGTGTGTGCGCTCTATACCGGAAAATCTGTCGAGAAGGATATCATAATATCTTTCTGTTTTTGAAAAGCTGCCGTCTGCAAGGCATTTTCTGATGATACCGCAGCATTCGTCCCGCACTTCAAGGCTCTCTCCCGCATTCACCTCATACGGTCTGCACTGGTTGTACAGCGACATTATCATATCTCCGTACAGCACAGCATACAGCATTTTCCGCAGCATCGGGGGAGTTATCTTAAAACCGCTCCCCTTTTCAAGTCCGCTGAAATTCAGCGACAGGACGGGTATCTGCGGATAATCCTTTGCTATCGCCTTGCGCAGCAGGTGGATATAGTTCGATGCCCTGCATCCTCCGCCAGTCTGCGATATCATGAGCGCCACCCTGTCCGGGTCGTATTTTCCGCTTTTCAGCGCGTCCATGAACTGCCCGATAACGAGCAGCGCAGGATAGCAGGTATCATTATGGACATTTTTCAGTCCCTCGTCTACAACGCTCCTTGCCGATGATGTCAGCAGCTCGAGTTTATAGCCGTATTGTCTGAGTACGTCTGTTATAAACCCGAAATGTATCGGCAGCATATCCGGCACAAGGATAGTATGCGTCTTTTTCATTCCGGGGGTAAAGACTGCGTGATCTGCCAAGACTTAGCTCCTTTTGTCTGCCATTGCCGCAACAAGACTGCGCATACGTATCTTTGCGGCTCCGAGATTGCTTATTTCGTCTATCTTCAGCTGTGTATAGAGCTTTCCGCCCTCTTCAAGTATCGATCGCACCTCGTCGGTAGTGATCGCGTCGATGCCGCAGCCGAACGAAACGAGCTGCACGAGCTGCATATCGGGCTGTGTCGTGACATATTTCGCTGCTCTGTAAAGTCTCGAATGATAGGTCCACTGGTTGAGCACCCTGAGCTTTGGAGTATCGGCGTACTGCGATACGCTGTCCTCGGTTATGACGGCAAGTCCAAGGGATGTCATGAGCTTGTGGATGCCGTGATTTATCTCGGGGTCGATATGGTACGGTCTTCCCGCGAGCACGATTATCGGTATCTTCTTTTCGCGGGCGATCTTTATAGTCCTTTCGCCCTCTGTGATGATATCGCTGCGCCATTTGTCCAGCGCAGCGTGTGCCGATGCGAAGGCATTCTTCAACTGCTTTTTAGTGAAGCCGTATTTCTTCAGCACATCGGAGAGCACCTCGACGCAGTGGCGTTCAAGATTGATATCCATATACGGATGAAGGAAATTCTCATCGGTGAGCTCGGGAACGTTCGCTTTCAGCAGTTCGGGATAGTACGCAACGACAGGGCAGTTGTAATGGTTGTCGCTCTGCCCCTCGTCGATATTGTAGCTCTCGCAGGGATAGAAGATGAAATCGACATTTTTCCCGAGCAGGTCAACGATATGCCCGTGAGACAGCTTTGCAGGATAGCATACCGTATCGGAAGGTATGGTATGCTGACCGTTGAAATAGGTCTTTCTCGTGCTCTCGTCCGATATCACGACTTCCATTCCGAGATCGGTGAACAGCCTGTGCCAGAACGGGAGCTGCTCGTAAAATCCGAGAACAAGCGGTATACCCACTCTTGCTATCGGGGACTTCGGCTTTTCCTTTGTAATTTCGAGCAGATGCTGATATTTATATTCAAACATACAGGGTATGTCGTTTTTCCTGATAAGTCCAGCGCCCTTTTCGCAGCGGTTTCCGCTGATGAATTTATGACCGTCGCCGAATGTCATTATCGTAAGACTGCAGTTTGAACCGCAGCCGCGGCAATGGGTCTGTTTGGAGGAATAGGAGAAGTTTTTCAGCGCCTCGGGCGATATCAGCGAACTTTCGCCTGTCGAGTTCTCCTTTGCATAAAGTGCAGCGCCGAACGCACCCATAAGTCCCGCGATCGCAGGTCTGGTGACATTCTTTCCGAGCTCCTGCTCGAACGAGCGCAGCACCGCGTCATTGAGGAAGGTGCCGCCCTGTACTACTATATTATCGCCGAGCGACTGTGCCGAACGCGCACGTATTACCTTATATATGGCATTCTTGATTATAGAGGACGAGAGCCCTGCAGAGATATCCTCGACCGTAGCGCCGTCCTTCTGAGCCTGCTTTACCGAGCTGTTCATGAAGACCGTGCAGCGCGAACCGAGATCGACGGGTTTTTCGGCAAAAAGTCCCAGTCTTGAAAATTCGGCTATATCGTATCCCATCGCCTGCGCGAAGGTCTGTATGAACGAGCCGCAGCCAGACGAACAAGCCTCGTTGAGCATGATGCTGTCTATCGCATGATTTTTTATCTTGAAGCATTTGATATCCTGTCCGCCGATATCTATTATGAAATCGACATCGGGACAGAAAAGAGCCGCCGCCCTGTAATGAGCGACTGTCTCAACTATTCCGAAATCAACGCCGATGCCCGCTTTTATGAGATCCTCGCCGTAGCCCGTGACTGCGGATGAACGTATCTTTATCCTGTCGCCGATGATATCATATATCTTCCCGAGCTGATCGGTTATAACATCGAGCGGTCTGCCCTTGTTGGAGGTATAATAATTATAGAGGAGCCCTCCGTCGGGAGTTATGAGAGCGAGCTTTGTGGTAGTCGAGCCTGCGTCTATCCCGAGATATGCATCTCCCGAATAGCTGTTTATATCGACGCGCACTGCGTCACAGCTGTTGTGGCGCTTTACGAACTCGTCATATTCCTCCTGTGTGGTGAAGAGCCTTGTTCCCGTGATTATATCATCGTTCATCACAGCGCCGCTTATGCGCGATATCGCATCATCTATAGTGAACACGCCGCTGTTTTCCATAGCGTACAGCGCACAGCCGTATGCCATGAAGCACGGAGCCGTATCGGGGAATATAGCCTCATCATCACTGAGCCCGAGAGTCTTCACGAAGGCGCGGCGAAGTCCCTTCAAAAACGAGAGCGGTCCGCCGAGGAAAAGTACCTTGCCCTTTATCCTTCTGCCCTGTGCAAGACCGGATACCGTCTGATCCACGACCGCCTGAAATATCGAAGCGGCAACGTCCTCGCGGTTCGCGCCCTGATTCAAAAGCGGCTGAATATCCGATTTTGCGAAAACTCCGCAGCGGGAGGCGATAGGATAGAGCTTTTCCGAGCGAAGAGAGAGCTCATCCATTTCGGGAACGGTTATACCGAGCAGCGTTGCCATCTGGTCTATGAAAGCGCCCGTTCCGCCCGCGCATGAGCCGTTCATTCTCTGCTCCGTGCCGCCGGTGAGGAATATTATCTTTGCATCCTCGCCGCCGAGCTCCACAACGACATCCGCATCGGGATAGCTGTGCTTCACGGCGATGAACGCTCCGAACACCTCCTGCACGAACGGCAGCTCTGCGGCATTTGCAAGACCAAGTCCCGCCGAGCCAGTTATGCTAAGATGAAAGCTCTGCCCGGGGTATTTTTCCGCGATCTCACGAAGCTGTGATGATACGCTCTCCTTTACCTTGGAGAAATGCCTTTCATACTTTGAATATATTATTTCCTTTTTCTCGTTTATTATGACCGTCTTTACAGTTGTTGATCCTACGTCAACGCCAAGTGAATAAATTTCGGACATCCGTTATTCGATCCTTTCAATAGTTATCTCTGATAAAACAGATAAAATAATAGAAGGCTACAGCCTTGCCTCAAAGACAGTATCGTTCCCGCTGTCGCGGAAGCTGCATACTATCCTTGTATGATCTCCCCATTTGCGCCTGAGCAGCTCTTCATTGGGCGAGGTCCCCTCCGCCATTTCCGAGCCGAACCACTGACCTCCGATATAAGCGCAGACTGCAAATTTCCTGTTGTTGAGTATCCCGTCAAGATCCTCCAGCAGTCCGCCGAAATCGGAATAGCCCTCGATCCCATAGCAGGAATACTGCTTGTGCCAGCCTCCGAAAAAGAGCGTTATCTCTCCCTCGCTCGCCGCACCGAGATCTATCCCGATATTATTTTCCGTCCCGCTGCCGCTTTTGAGTGTGACCACAGCGCTGTTTTCCGAGATATCAGTGACCTCGGGGTCATGTTCCTTCAAAAAATCAGTAAGCTCATCGAGCTTGTCGATGGGCTCATATCTGTTTTGCGTACCGGGCATCATCATATCATTCAGATCCTTTGTGCATCATTTTTCGTTCATCATGCAGACCGCCTCTGCGATCCTTTCCGCGATCTCCATAGGCGTACCGCTCCCGTCCACCTTCACATCAGAATTTTCTTCATAGAGCGGCACCCTCTTATTATATATATCCTCGAGCGATTCCTTGGTATTCGCCATTACGATCGGGCGGTTCCTGTCGCCGGAAATGCGCCCGTAGCAATCCTCAAAGGGCGCCGCGATATATACTATTATGCCGTTTTTCCGTGCTTCTTCGGCATTTTTCTTATTGAGCATAACTCCGCCGCCGCAGGCAACGATACTTTTCGTCTCCGCGAGCTTTACGACCGTATCGGTCTCGGTGCTTCGGAAAAACGCCTCGCCCTTTTCGGCAAATATCTCCGGTATCGTCAGATGCAGTTCCTTTTCGATATATTTATCCATATCTATGAACTTTCTGCCGAGCTTTTCGGCAAGTCTCCTGCCGACCGTCGATTTTCCGCAGCCCATAAAGCCGCATAAGAATACTGCCATATGCATCCTCCGTTATATCTCTATAGGCTCGGAATAAGCCCGCGCCGAATATTCCATTATCTTGCCCTTCAGTTCTTCTTCAAGGCAGGCATAGAACATCGCAAACAGCACATCCGCAAATCCGAGCAGGAACATATTCTTGTTGGTCATCTCCGCCAGCGGCGGGACATTGGTATAGATATAGGTCTTGTACCATTCCGCCGTATAGGGCGGAAGAGGCTTTCCCTTTCTGACAAGGTATCTGAATTCCTGAAAGCTCTCCTTTATGGTATCGTTGTAATTGGCGCCGCCCTTGGATATGACCGCATTGTATACCTTGAGTATCTGGTCGTCGGTCATCCTGTCGTCGCCGTTGCGGACGTTCCTCAGCGTAGGGAGCCGCACGGCTATGCTGTATATTATCAGCGGCAGCACGGCGTTGTAGCTCTTCCCCGACATCTCGGCGCAGGTCGTATTGTCTATCCTGAGACCGAGCACCTTCAGGCTGTCTGCATTGTATATATTATTGAACGCCACTTTGAAGGCATCCTTGATATTCACATTGTAAAAATCGTTCTCCGCGAGAGAATAGATATACTTTATCGTATTGTAAAGGCATACCCCGCCCTTTATCACGGTATCGGACAGCCCGTTCACCGCATCGTTCTCGTTTATAAAGTCCACGGCACTGCCTCCTATTTTCTGCTCCCCGAAAGATATTCCCAATCGGGCTTTCTTATACGCTGGGGTTTTTCGACGGGCTTTTCCTCGCTGTCTTCGGGCTTTTTGGCATCCATCATCGCTTCATAGACCGATGCATACTTTTTCGGCGCGAAAGGCTTGAATACCCTGCCGTCCTCCGTTTTCTGAGATCCGGGAACGGACGGCTGCTCCTCATTTACAGCATTTACAGCATTTACAGCAGACTTCGTCTCACTGCCCATCGGAGCCCCTTCAGATGCCGGCGCTGCCCCGGATGAATACAGAGGCTCGGGATAGCTTTCGCTCACGGAAGATGCATAGTCATGAGACTGCTCCCTCTCTGCGAAGGCGGGCTCCCCGGAAGTCTTCCCCGGAGCATTGCTGCTCACGGTCGCATATGTCTTCTGCACCGGCACATTTTCGGTGCGGGTATCGTCAAGATCAAAGGATTTTTCGGCGGGATAGGAATAGCTGACCTCGGAGAGCTTCTTCACCCTGACAGTCGTGCTGTCAACGCCTTTTTTCAGCATATCGAGCATATTTGCGGGCTTTTCCTCCTCCGACGAGGTAGCGAGCTTGTTCACGACAAATTCCGACGATCCGCGCGACGTGCTGTATCCCGCGCGTGCATTTTCAACGTTACTGTCATAGAGATTTTCCGAATAATCGAGGAATTCCTCATACTCCGCAAGGGTCTGATCGCCGTTGCGGACATTGCGCTTGAAATTGGAAAGGTACTGCGACCATTCCCTGAATTCTCCTCCCGTCATCAGCTTGCCGATGCGGCGGTAAAGTGCGCTGTATATCCTCTGTGCGCGTTTTTCTATCTGTGAAGGTATCGTCACATGGCGCACATCATCGGGAGCAGTCTGCTCAGGCGATGCTTTTCCGGCAGCCGATCTATCGGCAGCTGATCTTTCGGCAGCAGCCTTTTCTGCGGCTGCTTTTTCTGCCGCCATAGCAGCCATCTGCTCCTGATGTCTGAGATTCTCCTCGTCCTTTTCGCGGCAGGTCTTTCCGCCTGCGCTCATCCTGGTGCAATACGGGCGGTTATATTCGGGATCTCTCACGAAATATCTGCCGCAGGTCGCACATCTTTCTATCATGATATGCTCGTCCGACATCAGCTCGAATTCAAGGTCGATCATCCCCTTGAAGCCGTCGGGGACATATACGGTCTCTGACGGAGCGAGCCCCGCCGGTGCGAACATGGCTCTGAGCTCACCGTCGGTGGGGCGTTCGAGCTTTTTGATATAGGAATATACATCCATCGCGTTCTGATCGCGCAGTATCCCGTTATGGCTCCTTGCCTGCGGGATATCCTCGAGCATATCCGACATCTTGCGGTACAGATCCTTTGAAACGGCTCCCATCCTGAAAGCCGCTCCCGGTAAAAGCGACGGTGAATATCTGCGTGAATAGGGCAGATCGTCCCCCGAATAGCCCGATTCATTTGCAGCAACGGAAAACGCCAGATCGAAATATCTGCGCCTGAGCTCGACATCTCTTTCGGAAAGGCGTTTTTCTGGAGTGGAATCATATACGAAATCGAGCTTGTTCTTGGCATATTCATGCATACGCACGATATTTACCCAGCTGTTCGAGGCTCTGCCCGTCTTGTATTCGGATATCCTGCGGAAGAGCGACTGCTCGTAATTGTTTTTCGGTGAGATGCATCTTGCCCACAGTTCTTCGAGCCCGATATGCTCGCTGCTGCATATATATGCTATGATGCAGTCGAGAGCGACGCTGTCAAAGCTGCTGTTGAGACACGCCGAAACATAGGGGTGACAGCCTGCGGCTATATTGCGTGCGCTCGTCATGACATCTGTCGGCAGGGAACCTGTTTTGTATGCGGATTTTCCCGCGCTGATACAGGTTTCCCAGAAAAGCGCGAAGTCAAATTCCGTAAAATTGAGAATCGTCCTTCCAAGCTCCAGTTTATAGTATCTGTTGTCCTTTTCAAGAACGAACCATACGTTCCTTGTCAAATCATCACCCCCGCCGCAAGCCGCTGTTCAGGCAATACCGGCTCTCTTTGCCGGTATGATACACCACATTCTATAATATCATATAATTTCCGATTTTTCAACAGTTATTTTTATGAAAATCCGAACATAATCGCCGCAATACTCGTTTATATTTACGGCGGCAGAATATATGTCCGATATACCCAAAACCAAACCGGAAGTATATTATAAGATATAATATACTTCCGGTATAATACTTGCACTGCCGCACATCACAGAACCTTTTCCTTGTGCTCCTTCCTGAATACAGCAGGAGTACATCCGGTCTCCTCGCGGAATGCGGCTATGAATGCGCTCTGTGAGGAAAAACCGAGCGACAATGCTATATCGGTCGTGGAAAAGTCGGAATACATCAGCATATTCCGTGCAATATTCACTCTTGCGGCGATTATGAACCTTCTCCATGTCACGCCCGTTTCCCTCACGAACAGCTTGGAAAGATAGCTGGGGTCGATGCCGAGATATGCCGCTGTCTTTTCAATGGTGAGCTTGTCGCCGAGATGCTCGTATATGTAATCGACACATTTGCGTATCCGTCCCGATACCACACCGTTGCTGCGGCGGATATCCCTCATCCTCTCGGCAAAATCGGTCTGCATCTCCGCCATCATGTCGATTATCGCTTCCTCGGAGTTGCAACTGTCGGCGCGGCGGATATATATATCGCTGAGATTGTAAGCCACATCCTGCGGCATACCGTTCTCAACGCATATCCTTGATATCACCGCGACAGACACGATCATATGGTAGCGGATGTTCCTCACGGGGTCATCCGAAAGTACGCCCTTGCCGCTTTGGAAACTGCCTTTTTTGAAGCGCTCCTTCATCCCGATGAGCTGTTTCCTGACCGTTTCAACATCTCCGGAGCTTATCGCGCGGTATCTGCTGAATTCCTGATCGTAGGAGGTATAGACGAACCCCTCCTGACGGTGCATATAAAAACGGTAATTAAGTTCCTTTTCGGTAGACATATTTTATTTTCATCTCCGTTTTTCACAAATACGAATACGTTTTATCTATGTTTTGCACAAATGAAGTCACTTTTTCAACAGGATATTTTTCGATGATTATACCATAATTCTGATATAAAGTCAATGGAAATGATATAAATGCCGCCGCTTTTTCTGTATAATATAATCGAAAGATAAATACGACCGTTCAAAAAAAGGAAGATGCGAATGAAAAATACCTACGACCTTACCGAAGGGAAGCCGTCAAAACTGATACTCCGGTTCTTCTTCCCGATGTTCTTCACAAATATGCTCCAGCAGCTATATAATTTTGCCGATACGATAATAGTCGGAAAGGGTCTCGGAGATGACAAGCTCGCAGCAGTGGGAAATATGTCCTCGCTCTGCTTTCTCATAATGGGCTTTTCAATGGGGCTCACAAGCGGCTTTTCGGTCATAATCGGACAGAACTACGGCGCAAAGGATGAAAAAGCCCTGAAAAGATCGGTAGCCTCGGCAGTGACCCTTTCGGGTATGATCGCCGTGCTGCTGACTACAGTGAGCATAGTTTTCCTGAGACCGCTGCTTATGCTGCTCAACACCTCAGAAAGAACAATATCCGGCTTTGCTGGCATCACACTCAAGCTTCCTACTCGCACACAATCCCCAGGTGTGCCACTGCATGAATATGCATGAACCCCCTCCACCGGAAAATCCGGATAAGGATAAATATCTATCTCATTATGAAGAGTAATGCTGTGGCTTGCTGCGCTCCGCTGACTCTCAGGTGCAACCACCCAAACCTCTCCAAATTCCCTAGCTGCATGAGCAAGGCGAATAATTCCAGATGCCTCTATCCCGTCATCATTAGTAATAAGTATTCTCATAACATCTCCTTGTATTGAAATAAAGTAGTGTCCTTATTGCTGATTACCAAGCTTTTTCTTTTGCTGTCTTCCAGTAATCATCACACGGGCAGAATATGGAAGTAAATGAGAAAATGTGGTAGCAAGCTTCATTTTAATAGAAGGAACTATAATTAGTTTGCCCTTTTTCATCCCTTGTATTGCTTCTTTTACACATTGCTTTGCACTGATACCCTTTAGAGCAAATACCACATCCGCTGTGTCATTAAACTCTGTGTCCACAGGGCCAGGACAAAGTGCGCTGACTTTTATGTTGCTCCTTGCTTCTTTCAGTTCTCTTGCAACAGCTCTTGTAAGACTAACCATGTAGGCTTTTGAAGCATAGTAAGTTGACATATAAGGTCCTGCTGGAAGAAGTCCCGCTGATGAACATACATTTAATATGTTTCCCTCTCCCACCTCACTCATGTTCTGAAGGATGCCCTTGAATAAAATATGCATGGCAATATCGTTAACCTTAATCATGTTAACTTCCTTTTTGATGTCAGTCTCAATAAATGAGCCTGCAAGGCCAAAGCCAGCATTATTAATGAAGACATCTATATTTTCATCTTCAAGCTTTTTAAGAAGTTCAAAACATTCTTTTTTCTTAGATAAATCACATGGAATAATCTCAACCGGAACCAATAATTCGGATTTCATCTCCTCTAAGCGCTCTACGCGGCGGCCTACAACAATAAGTCGATAGCCTTTCTCGGCAAGCTGAATAGCAAACTCACGACCGATTCCAGATGTTGCCCCTGTAATAAGTGCAGTCTTCATAGTTTTCCCCTTTATTTTCATATAATTAATAGATTTTATACATAATAGTAATCCATTTAATTCACTTTAATATTAACATATTTGAAGAGGCCCGCCAAACAAATGACGAGCCTCTTCTTTTATAAACAAAAGGTATGTTTAGGGGATGTTTCAATTCACATTTCTTTGACACTTCCTTAACACTTATGTGCTACTTTAAATATAGAGCGAGGCATACTTAATTACTTGCAATAAGTTTAAAGGAGGGTTGAGATATGAAAAAAAGAATCTCGGCAGTAGCATTATCGCTTATACTGTTCCTTGCAATCTTTTCTTTCAATCCTTTCAATACCGTCTATGCCGCTAGTAAAATCACTTTGGCAGATGCCAGAGAAATAGCTCTAAAAGATGCCGGATTGGAAGAAAATGATGTAACAATTGCAAAAGCAAAAACCGAATACGTCTTAGGGGTAAAACAATACGAGATTGTCTTCTACTACGGAACAACTGAATACAGCTATGAAATAAGTGTAACAGGTGATATTGTTTCTTCTGAAGTGGAATTAGAATCAATCCACGCAGAAGAAAACCCTAGAGAATCACTTGATGATACAAATCCATCATCTACTACAAGCAATATAACAGAGGATGATGCTCTTGAAATTGCCCTAGCTGATGCCAGCTACACAAAGGACGATTTGAGATATTCAAAAGTTACAAAAGATTATATTGATGGCAGAGGCATATATGAAGTCCTCTTCATAGTGGGAAGATATCAATATAGTTACGATATCGAAATCGAAACAGGAAATATAATCAATTACGAAGTCTCATAAACATACTAGCATAACCAAAAAGGTCACCTCATTTTGAGGTGACCTTTAATAATTTAGCTGCAGTATTTATCTCTAAGTTCATTTGCTGCTTTTACAAGATTTATAAGACTTGCTTTAGTCTCTGTCTCTCCTCTTGTCTTAAGTCCGCAATCAGGATTTATCCATAGCTTTTTATCATCTACTCTTTTAAGCATCTTATCCACTCCAGCTACTATCTCATCTACTGAAGGAATTCTTGGACTATGAATATCGTAAACACCAGGGCCAACAGCTGTTCTAAAATGATTTTCCTTGAGAGAATCAAGAATCTGCAAATCAGAACGTGATGCTTCAAAGGTAATT
>JAILFE010000147.1 GCA_024697725.1 Oscillospiraceae bacterium | reverse complement strand
TAATGGGCGAGAGCGAGGATGTGCTCCAGTCGCGCCTTATGCTGTGCAACGCAGTCAGGATAACTATCGAGAACGTGTTCGCCATGCTGAAGATAACCTGCCCCGACAAGATGTAAAAACGAACAAAGACCGCAGATACGTGCATCTGCGGTCTTTTAGGCGTTTATAGCTGTCTTTGTTATGTTTCATCGGTGTGTCTGTGCAGTCTGTCGATATGCACATCGAGCTGCTCGAAGGGTATCTCTATGCCGTTTTCGTCAAATGCGGTCTTGACAGCCTCTGTGATATCGAAATATGCGTCCCAATAGTCGCCGGTATTCACCCATACCCATGCGCATATATTCACCGAGCTTCCTGCGAGCTCCTTTACGCGCACGGTCGGCGGCGGAACAGTAAGAGCGCGGGGGCTTTTTGATATGACATCCTTTATCACACCGGCGGCTTTTGTGAAATCTTCACTGTAGGAGATCGGGAATAACAGATCTACGCGGCGATAGGGCTCGGCGGTGTAGTTTATCACCGTGGAAGAGGATATCGAGCCGTTCGGCATGAAGACCGACTTGTTGTCGAGAGTTTTGAGTTCGGTGTTGATTATCGAGATCATCCGCACTGTTCCCTCTGTGCCGTTGATCTGTATGTAGTCCCCGACCTTGAAGGGCTTTGAGAGCAGTATGATGAATCCGCCCGCAACGTTTGAAAGACTGTTCTGAAGGGCAAGACCTATCGCAAGTCCCGCCGCGCTTATCACTGCGATAATGGATGTCATCGGTATTCCGAGAGTTGAGAGCGTGATTATCAGCGTGAGCACGATCATGATTATGTGTATGACCGAACGCAGGAAGCCGTGTATAGTCTTGTCGAGCCTGCCGCTTTTCAGTCCGCGTGATATGATATGCATGACTATGCGGTCGAGTATCATGCCGACGACGAATATCACAGCGGCTGTGATGAGAGTCGGTATGTAATCGAGGAATCTCTGCCATAGCTTTTCGAGATAGGTCGCATCTATCTCCTCGGGGCGCGGAAGGTCTATTATCGTATCTTCGAGAAATAGCATTATCTTTTCCTTTCGTCTGTGGGCGGTGTTTGCCGATATTATAGCATAAGACTGCCATAAAGTCAAGCTGGCGGGCGGGGAGCGGGGAGCCCCCGAGGGCGAATCGCATTGTCAGTGAATAGTAGCTGTTCTGTGCTGACCGCGTCCCCCTCCGCTGCCTTTCGAGATATTATAAGGTTATCAGTCGGTCACATTGAAAAACCGCGGATTTGAAAATAATTCCAAATTATATGCCTTGGGACGTATAAAAATCGGCGTAATGTCACTTGCATTTTATACCTGCAAGCGGTATAATATATAAGATTGGATTTTTGGAAGAAATGCGGACAGTATTTCTTGATTCCTAAAGAAAGGGAGAGAAAAACATGGAAATGACCAATGAGTTCGTGGCATCGGTCGTTATTTCCGGACTTGTGATAGTGTTCAGCGCACTTATAATACTCATATTATTTGTTGCATTGTTCGGAAAGATCTTTGACAGCATCAACTCAAAGCAGAAAAAGGCTGTCACCAAGAAGACCGAGGAGCCCGTGAGCATCCCCGCAAAGGCACCCGCACCCGCACCTGTCCCCGAGATCGAGGACGGAATAGGCGATGAGGTGATCGCGGTGATCGCGGCGGCGGTCGCGGCAATGGGCGCAGAGACCGGAAAGAAATTCGCACTGCGTTCCGTAAAGCACAGTATGTCGTCAAGAGGCGCATGGGGCAATGCGGGCGTAAGCGAAAGCATGAGAAATTTCTAAGTCAAATAAATTTTACGGAAGGATAAAAACTATGATTCAGAGTTTTTTGGATACCCTCGGTGATCTGCTGATGGAATCCGGACTTGCCGGTCTGACGTGGAAGCACCTGGTAATGATCTGTATTTCGTTCATATTCATGTATCTGGCGATCAAGAAGAATTTCGAGCCGCTGCTCCTGCTGCCTATCGCATTCGGTATGCTGCTCACGAATCTTCCCAATGCCGGACTTTATCACCCCGAGCTTTTCGATGGGGCAAATGTAAATATACAGGAGATATTCTCAAACGGCGGACTTCTTGACCTGCTGTATATCGGAGTCAAGTTCGAGGTATTCCCGCCGCTGATATTCCTCGGCATAGGTTGTATGACCGATTTTGCGCCGCTTATCGCCAATCCGAAGAGCTTCCTGCTCGGTGCGGCTGCACAGGCAGGCATATTCCTCACATTCGTAGGCGCGGCTGCTCTCGGCTTCAATGCAAATGAAGCGGGCTCTATCGCAATAATCGGCGGCGCCGACGGTCCTACGTCGATATTCGTATCCAGCAAGCTTCTGAGCGGCGGCGGTCCCTACAGCGTAAATACCGGTTCGATAGCTCTTGCGGCTTATACATACATGGCGCTTGTTCCCGTTATCCAGCCGCCTATCATGAGACTGCTCACGACCAAGAAAGAGCGCGTTATCAGAATGGATGCGCTCCGTCCTGTTTCCAAGACTGAAAAGATCATATTCCCGATACTCGTTACTATAGTTATAGCACTTCTCGTTCCCGATGCTACTACACTCGTAGGTCTGCTTATGTTCGGCAATCTGCTCAAGGAGAGCGGCTGCTGCGAACGTCTTGTAAAGACCGCACAGAACGAGCTCATGAATATCGTTACGATATTCCTCGGCATTTCGGTCGGTGCAACGACAACAGCCGACAAGGTGTTCACGATCCCCTTCCTCAAGGTCATCGTGCTCGGCGTCATCGCGTTCAGTGTCGGAACAGCGGCAGGTCTTCTCTTCGGTAAGATCATGTGCGTCGTTACAGGCGGCAAGGTAAATCCGCTCATCGGTTCTGCGGGCGTTTCCGCTGTTCCTATGGCAGCAAGAATATCGCAGAAGGTCGGTGCGGAGTATGACCCGACAAACTTCCTGCTCATGAATGCAATGGGACCCAACGTTGCGGGCGTTATCGGCTCCGCAGTCGCAGCGGGCGTGCTCCTGAGCATTATCCCCGTATAAGATCACATATAAGACCGCAGTGCTGTGCATTGCGGTCTGTTTTTGTGTCGCATATCCGGGAAGCGGCATAATATATATCAGGCGGGGGAGATGCTCCGTGTCGGGCTGCGGTGGTAAAAGCGCATCTTTTATCCGCAGAACAGCCGCAGTCTTTGGGGTGTGTACTGCCGCTTGATATAGATCGTGCCGTCCTCCGGGATATGCCGGGGGACGGCATTTTGCGCATGGATGTCTGGGGAACCGCTGATCAAATCGCTTCATGACACTCTCAGTCAAGGCTTTTCGAGCGTCAGAAGCGATGGCTGCGCCTTTGATCAGCGCTTCCCTAAAAAAGCGCAAAAAAGCGCAAAAAAAGCTCTTGACAATCGGGAGAATGCGGTGTATAATTAAATAACTACGGCAGGAGGTGAACACAGGTGAGTGAAGCCGATAAGAAGACACAACTGAAGACCATCGCGGAGAACCGCAAGGCAAGACATGATTATTTTATACTTGAAAGCTTTGAGGCAGGGATCGAGCTTGTGGGCACCGAGGTCAAGTCGATACGCAAGGGCAGCGTCAATCTGAAGGACAGCTGGTGTTCGATAGATAACGGTGAGCTGTTTGTCAGAGGGATGCATATCGCGCCGTATGAGCAGGGAAATATCTTCAACCGCGAGCCTATGCGCACAAGGCGGCTGCTGCTCCATAAGCGCGAGATAATGCGTCTTTACGGCACTCTCAAACAGGAGGGGCTGACTCTTGTGCCGATATCCTTGTACTTCAAGGGCTCCCGCGTCAAGATGCAGGTGGGTCTTTGCAAGGGCAAGAAGATATACGACAAGAGGGACGATATGGCTGCAAGAGCGGCAAAGCGTGATATCGACCGCGCAGTCAAGAACTATGACCGTTGAATATGGGGATGTAAAGGTTTCGACGGGGATCCCGAAGCGGGATAAGCGGGCGGAGGACGGCGTCATTCTCCTTAAACGGCGCACGTTTTAAAATTAGACGACAACAATAATTTTGCTTTGGCTGCCTGACGTGCAGCCCGTCATCCCGGAAGTACCGCGATCCGGTGCATGGCGTCGACAGCGGTGAACGATCATAAGACCTGTCCGCGTCTTATGCTTGTACCACGGACTACTCCCGTTTGCGGCGCGTCTGTCTGCCGCGTCCGGGGGGAACTCTAATGGCAGAATAAGCTCGTAGAAAGTTGCGTGGACGGATTTTCGGACACGGGTTCGATTCCCGTCATCTCCACCAGTCGTGTGCTCACAAATGGCTTTATATAGCCGTTTGTGAGCATATTTATTTATGAGAGCATATCTTGTCCTTTGTCTGTCCTTTGTTTATCGGAGGATGTCCTTTATCCGGCAATAGGTTCTTTATTCTTATCGCCCTTATGCTTAAAGTCAAGGACAGATGCGATAGCTTCTCCGGCACGTGCCTGTGCCTGGTTGAACACATGGCAATAGATGGATGTGGTGGTGGTTATTGTCGAGTGTCCCAGCGCACTGGACACTGTTGCAGCATCTACACCTTCATTGATAAGAGCAGATGCGTAAAAGTGTCTGAATGAATGGATATCACAAAAACGCATATTATAGCGCTCGCAGAATCTTCTGAACCAAGCATACGGACGATTGACAAACAGCGGCTCACCATTCCACCTGATAAAGAGACGGTCGCTGTCCACCCATTTTGAGCCTATCTCTTCCTTGTCCTTCTTCTGCTTATCTTTGAGCTGCTTCAGAAGCTCCATGACCTCGGCAGGAAATTTCAAAGATCGCTGTGACTTCTCGGTCTTGGTAGTATCAGTGTACATTCCTTTGGACTGTGTATAGTTGCTTGTCCGGTGTATGCTGATAACATTGCTGCGCCAGTCTATGTCCTTCCATTCAAGCCCCATCATCTCACCCCGACGGAAGCCGCTGTAAACTGCAAGGGTAAAGAAAACACGATACATCAGAGGCTCATTCTCAAGATAACAGAAGATCTGCTCTACTTCCTCCAAGGTATACATATCCTTTTCCTTCTTTATGCCTTTCGGAACAGTCACACGGCTGCACGGATTATCCGTAAGCATCTCCTGCTTCATAGCGTAGCTGAACACATCGCTGATGAAACTCAGATGATGTACGGCTGTTTTGCGTGAGAGCGGTTTGCCGGTGATCATGTGCTTTCCGTTCAGAACAAGATCGTTGATGAACTGCTGGATATGCCTGCTCGTTATCTTGTCCATCCTCAGATGACCGATAGCCGCATATGTACGTGGACGAAGCGACAGCATACGATCGTATGACTTAAAGCGGAGATTTAGTTTGGCATATTCCTTAAACCACTGTTCAGCGAAGTCCTGAAACTTCACATTAGCCGTGATCTGTCCTTTGAGGCATTTGTCCTCAAAGAGTATGACCTGCCTTTGCAGTTCTTTCTCGATCTGCTTGGGTGTCATCCCTTCTTCCGGTTTCCATGTCATGGTCTGAATGACCTGATTGCCTTGTGTGTCATATCCGCATGACACTCTAATCTGATACGAGTTACCTCTTTTTCTTGTTGTTGCCATATAAATACTTCCTTTCAGTTGTATCTTATGGCATACTCCTGTTTATAACGATTATAGCAGTTTTGAAGCACACTGTCAAGCCTATAATTCCCGGAGCATACCATTCTTTTTATTATGTGCTTATGCTCCGAAATAAGCCAGAAGATCGGCTTTGTTTACGAGTATCTTGCCGCGTTTGCCCTCACCGGTACGGACTGACTTGACTTTGCCCTGTGCGACTATCTGCCTGATACTGTGCTCGGAAACGCCCTGTACTACTTTGGTACATTCTTTTATGGTGAGCATCTCGGTGGGAGCCTTTTTGACTGGCTCCTCTGGGATATCGTGTTCTTTGAGGTGATAAAGCATCTCTATCATCTGATCTATGGTTTTTTCCTGTATTGCGTTTAGCATAAAACATCGCTCCTTTGAAAATATTCTTATAATTTTGAAGAAAATCGGTGTGTGGGTGTGTAAACCCCATTGTATAGCCGATTTGTAGGTGTATACCATGTGCATTTCTGTATGTGTTATAGAATTATCGGAATATATGCCGTGCGAATGCCTTTGAATCCGCGAACATGGCGGTTATCCCGGTTCATGATGTTAGTGCTGTATCTGATACGATATCGCTCAGAATTTGATTTTAGCCAGCTTGTAAATGTATCCTGTCTGAGAGCTGTCAGCCCGTTCATGCCGCACCATTGTGAATATCCTCCGTACAGATCGTTCGATGTGGCTGAGAATGTATCACCGAAAGTGATGTAATCGCCGTCCGTGAGATATTCCGCTATGTTGCAGTTTTCAGAAGCCAGCTCGTTAAGGTTCGCCCGACTCTTGTCCGACAGCGTGAATTCATAGTTGTTGGCTATGAGCCGCCGCAGGCCCTCGAACATCCATACGAAGATGCCCTCTTTTTCGGCTGTCAGCTTTGATGTGAGGTCGGGGTCTATCACCCTGTCCTTTGATACAGCCTTTGTGGTGAGTATCAACATCCTGCGGGTGAATCCGTCGGACTTGTCATACAGCGCCCTGGGCGAGCCGTTTACAAGACAGATGAACCTTGAATAGAGTGATATCTGACGTGACTGCTGTCCCTTCGCCTCCACCTCTACGGGTATCTTCGATGTGATAAGGTTCTTGATGATACCTGTGGATGGCAGCGCTGTCATCTGCATGTCATCATCTATCATCACCAGCTTGTTAATCAGCTTGTATCGGGAGAATTTGTCCGTCTCTATGGCCTGGAAGTTGCCTGTGACCGCCGAATCTCCGAATATGCTCTTGACTACGGCTCCCACACAGCTTTTTCCCTCGCCGCCGTTGCCTATCAGGAACAGTGCTTTCTGTGCTGTTGTGGTGGGTATCAGGCAGTATCCCAGATACTCTTGTAAGGTCAGTATATCATCGGGCTCCAGCATATCCGACAGGAATCCCAGAAAGCGTTCCGGTCGTGAAGCATTGGGATCATAACAAACATTCAGCCTGTTCCGGCAGAATCTCATACCCGCGCTGAATGTGCCGTCGGTACGGAGCACACCGTTTCTGAGGTGTATCTCCTTGACCGAAACAGGCAGCTCTTTCTGATAACAGATAAGTTCAAGGGTATGCACGATACTCTCTGCTTTCCGTGCCGTGCCTGTTTTGACATGATCTTTTATTATGTTGCACACATAGCTTGTCAGCTGCTGCTCATCCACTGCGC
>JAILFE010000117.1 GCA_024697725.1 Oscillospiraceae bacterium | reverse complement strand
AAACGTGTCATAGTATCAACTCCGTATAAACTATGAGACTACTTATTCTTTTCATGCCTGTATGCAATACAGATTTTACATTTCTGTAAGCTGTATGTTGTATCTATCTGATATAAGCTGTTTTCTTTATTTTACCACTCCCGCCGCCTGCTGTCAAGACTATGCACGCTCACAGCTGCAAATTTCACAGCATCTGCGGTCGGTCTGTGCCGAGATATATTCTAATTTGCTATAAATGTAAGAAGTTATGAAAATAATGAAAGAGGAATATATAGCAACAATTGATAAGTAATCCGCAATAAATGGTTAGCATGACCCGATAAAGCGTGATATAATATAAACACTTACAAAGAATGTAAATACTTACACGGATTTTTTAGTGTGAATTACAAGCTGATTATTTGAGTTGACGCCAAATCTCTGATAATGGGGGAGTAATTCACATTATTGTGCGCTCTGATGTAAGTACTTACAACGGCCGGCGGCAAATCAAGCTTAACTATCCTCATCAAACCATTGATAGTCAGGAGGCAATCCATGGCAAATCCAAAAACAAAGACTTTGAATAAAAAGTCGAAACGATTATCGGATAAGAATCCTGCAAGCAAGCTCAGCACCAAGATCTATCTGAAAAGATACTGGCAGCTTTATGCTATGCTCCTGCTCCCGATGATCTATCTGTTTGTCTTCAAGTATGCTCCGATGGTGTATATCCAGATCGCATTCAAGAAATTCATGCTGAATATGAGCGTTTGGGATATGCCGCTGGCAAAGAACAACGGTATGGAATTCTTTATCAAGGCGTTCAAGAGCAAGGATTTCCTGCTGGCACTCCGTAATACGCTCAGGCTGAATCTTTTGGATCTGATCGTAGGTTTCCCCGCACCTATCATCTTCGCACTCCTTCTTAATGAGATCAACCTCGCAAAGTTCAAGAAGGTAGTACAGACAATTACATATATGCCCCACTTCCTTTCGTGGGTCATCATCGCAAGCCTTACCCTCCAGCTTTTCGCTCCCACAGACGGCCTTGTTAATATGGCTATATCCAAGATTGGCGGCGAACCGATACCTTTCCTCAATGACGAAACACACTGGATCGCAACGTATGTCGGCGTCGGCATCTGGCAGAGCTTCGGCTGGAACTCGATCGTATATCTCGCAGCTATCGCGGGCATCAATCAGGAACTCTATGAGGCAGCAGCGATCGACGGCGCGGGACGCTTCCGCAGAATGTGGAGCATAACTCTTCCGTGCATCCGTCCGACGATCGTCGTACTCCTTATAATGAATCTCGGCTATATCCTCGGCGGCGGTTTCGACAGACCGTTCGCAATGTCAAACAATCTCGTGCTCCATGTTTCCGAAGTTATCGCAACGTATGTGTATAAAGCAGGTATCAAGGGACTTCAGTTCTCTCTTACAACTGCGATAGGTCTGTTCCAGTCTGTAGTCGGAGTATTCTTCCTTCTTCTTGCAAACTGGATCTCAAGAAAACTCGGTGAAAGGGGAATTTGGTAATGCATCAGGTAAAAAATCTGAAATCCAAGATCGGCGACGGTGTATTCGTATTCCTCTGTGTGCTCATCAGCGCGGCCTGTCTGCTGCCCCTGGTGCATCTGGCTGCAAAATCTCTCAGCGGCACCGATTATCTTATCCGCCATCAGGTATGGCTCTGGCCTAAGGGTCTTAACTTCGATGCTTATTCGACCGTACTGAAGGATCCCAAATATATCCGTTCGTTTTTCTGGACTGCTTTTCTTACGATAGTATGTACGCTGCTCTCGCTCTTTATGACGACGCTCTGCGCATACCCCATGATATTCAGCAATCTCAGAGGACGCAAGGTATTCAATATCATCATCACGATCACGATGTTCTTCAATGCGGGAACTATCCCCAACTATCTGCTGATAAAGAGCCTCGGGCTTCTTGACAACCCGCTGGTGCTCATCGTTCCGAGCTGCCTCTCGATATTCAATATGATAATCATGAGAAGCTTCTTTTACAGCATACCGGACAGTCTTCGTGAATCCGCAGAGCTTGACGGAGCTACATATTTCCAGATCCTATGGAAGATATATGTTCCTCTTTCGGCACCCGTTATGGCAACACTTGCCCTCTTCTATGCAGTAGGACGCTGGAACGGTTATTCCGACGCTCTCATGTATATGAAGGACACAAAGTATTATCCTCTGCAGCTTCTCCTCTACAATATCATCAACAACATCAATTCTGTAGAAGTTGCAACCCAGGAGGGCTTTTCGAGCCCCGGTCTTTCGACTTCACTGAAGGCCGCTATCGTAATGTTCTCCACTATCCCCATCCTGTGCATCTACCCGTGGCTCCAGAAGTATTTCATCTCGGGTGTCACAGTAGGCGCTGTAAAGGAATGAACGGAACGCGGAAGCGATCCGATAATTCAATATTATTTTACCGGTTCTCCGTCTGATTTCCGGAACTCTCATGCAGGAGCCAAGAAACTGTTATATGAGGTTTTACGGCGGGAGTTTCTGCCGATATGTATATCGGATAATTCTCCCGGCGCAGGATCTTAGATCTTGCAGAAGTCGGGAGCAAATAAACGGAGCATCGGAATCGATCCAACTTAATAAGGAGGAAAAAACAAATGGCTAAGAAATTTTTGCCGATCTTTATGACAGCATGTATGGTAGCATCCATGACTGCTTGCGGCAGCTCAAACAACGGTCCGGCAACAACAGCGGCACCTGCAACAACAACAGCAAAGGCTGATAACGGCGGAGCTGAAACAACAGCAGCAGGCGGCGACACTCAGGCTGCAGAGACGACCGAACTTATCACAGGTGCTCCCGCACCCGAGATCGACGAGTCTGAGCTTGACGGCGTCAAGTTCAGGGAGACACGTCACATCACGGTCGAGGTCTATGACCGCGGCAACGACGGCGGTACGGATCCCACAAACAATATGTATACCGAATACATAAAGAAGGGCGTACTCGAAACACATAATATCGAAGTTGAATTTGTTAAGGTTCCTCGTTGGACCGAGACAGATGAACTTAACAACCTCCTCGCAGCTCAGACAGCTCCCGATATCTGCGTAACATACAGCTATCCTACTATCCAGAAGTATGCTGATATGGGCGGCGTTCAGGATCTCAGCGGTCTTATCGAAGAATATAAGGGCAGCATCCCCAATCTTACATCTTGGCTCGGCGATGCTAATATCTACTATGATAAGGATCCTTCGACCGGTGTTCTCTGGGCTATCGAGGGTAAGCGCAATGACGTTAAGCGTATATGCACATTCGTCCGCAGAGACTGGCTCTCCGCTCTCGGACTCAATGCTCCTACAACAACACAGGAATTCGAGGATATGCTCCATGCCTTCAAGGACAGAGCATCTGAACTCCCTGTTGATGATGCAAGCAAGGTCGTTCCTTTCTCTGTAAGCACAGATATCGGCTGGCGCTGCGCTCCGATCATTGAATCCTTCATTGATCCTAATATCACAGACCGCGATAACTATATCAACGGCTTCGATGACAGAAAGGTCACAGAGCCCGGCACAAAGGAAGCTATCCGCCTTGTAAACAAGTGGTATAACGATGGTCTTCTTCCTCATGACTTCGCTCTCTACGGAAGCGGTGACACAACAGAGGATGATACTATCAAGGCCGGTTATGTCGGCTCCTTCTGCCATAACTGGGACTATCCTTTCCGTAACGGTGAAGACAGCATAAATGCAAACCTCAAGAGACTTATCGGTGATGATGCGGCATTCGTTGCCTGCGATCCGTTCACAGCATCTGACGGATCTCACCCCAAGTATCTTTACAGTGCAGCCGGCGACCGCAAGCTCTTCTTCCCTGTAACGAATGATGAGCCTCTCGCAAGCCTTCTCTATCTCGACTGGATCAGTGCTCCCGAGCATATCGAATATCTCCAGATCGGTGATGAGGGCGTAACACATGAAAAGCTCGAGGACGGAACAGTTTCTCTCATGGCTGCTACCGGCGATCCTATCATGAACTCCGGCAACAACATCGACTATACTATCACATGCAACGGTTTGAAACTCAGCTCTCCCGAGCTCACTATCAAGTCTCAGGCATACGGCTATGCTGCTAATGATCCCGCTATCGTTGAGGGTGCTATCAAGATAGCTATGGTCGATGGTATTTCTCCTCTGAATGTAAATGTCGGCGCTATCACAGCAGAAGCTGATGTCGGCGAAACACTTACATCCAAGCGCGATCAGATCTATGACCAGTCAGTCGGCGCAGCCGCTGATGCATTTGACAGCGTATGGGATGAATACTACAACGATTACCTCGCTTCCGGCGGTCAGGCTATCATAGACGAGCGTACTGAGAAGTGGGAGCAGTATCACGGTTCTGATACGATGCTTTCCTGATCGTAATTAATTATCGGCTCTTTCAAATCCCCAGTATGTAATATAATTATCTGATCTCAGGCGGACGGCTTATGCCGGCTGCTGTAATGCCCCTGTGCTCTGCACGGGGGCGTTTTTTTACTGCCCTCTGTAATATACTTCACGAATTTTACAGAGGGCAGTATATACACATCACTACTTTTGATGCATATAATGTCAAGGGAGAATTATGCCCTTGCGGGATCATAGTAAACGACACTTTACAGTATTCCCGCAGACAGTAAAATCAAGGCAGAGTGTCTCCGTGAGTATTATTACACAGCAGTATAAGGAGATGCACATAAAATATGAATGAGATATTTATTGCAGCCGGAGGGGACAGACGATTGTCGGCAGCCGCATCCTGTTTTGAGGAAAAGGGCTGTACCGTTGAGAGAGTCCTCGGCTGCGGTTTTGATGATATCGGGAATGTTATTCCCGCCGATTATCTGATACTTCCGATGCCTGTCACGACTGACGGGGTGAATCTTTCAGCCCCCGATACTGAAAAGGCGTTTCCTCTTGCGGGTCTGAGTTCACTTGTAAAAAAGGGAGGAATGGTATTCGGCGGTAGGATTACTCCGGATATCAGAAGGAT
>JAILFE010000112.1 GCA_024697725.1 Oscillospiraceae bacterium | reverse complement strand
TTTTGCAGCGGAAGGCTTTTGGCTCATGACCCCCTTGTATGCACTGCCTGCCTGTATATCATAAACCCGTCCCGTTGAGGTATGCCTGCTGTCTCGCCTGCCGTTCCGGTCGATGAACCTGTTTCTGTTAATTATCATTCCCTGTCCTCCGATCATTGTATCAATACTTTCCTGCGACCTCCGAAGTGCGGTGGAACTCATACTCGTCCAGCCACTTCCATAGGCAGGAAGCAAAATACTTCTTGCGGTCGCTTATCTGTTTTACGCTGATTATTGCTTTCCATTCCCCGATGAAATCCAAGAAAGCATCTGTTAGCAAGTCCTTGCTTGCGAGATCATTGATCTTGTCGATGATCGTGTAATACATGACCTGCTTGCCGTTGCTCTGTATGCTGTCCTCCGAAACCAAATCTGCAAGTACACTCACACAGCAGCTATGAAATTTCGCCTGACTGCTTTCCGGTGCTGTCTCCCAGAAATAGCTGTATGCGCTCATGTACCTCAGAGCTTCGGTCATGCGATGCCTGTCTGTATGAAAGCTGTATGGGATCCTGCATTTCTTCAGCTCACGCTCTCCGCTGTCAAAGTCAAAGAGGTCATCTTCGCTCTCAGGTCCACAGCGGAATATGTTCTCCGACCGAACTCCCATTTCTGCAAGCATCTCGCAGAAAGCATTTGTCTCTGATGCCGAATCTTCTCTCTCCCTCACTTCATCGACGCCCGAAAAATTTTTCTCACGCGCGTCTGTGAGTGAATGAGTTGAAAGAGAAATATCATTTTTTATATCTTTTGTTTTATTCTCTTTAGTTTTGTCGTCCGGAATGGACGAACTTGTTTGTACCTCAGGGCGCATACTTGTTTGTACCATGGGATAAGAACTTGTTTGCGCCGCAGGGTACGAGCTTGTTTGTACCATAGGGTACATACTTGTTTGTGCCGCGGGATACAAACTGGAATCCTGCGCGGTTTGTAAGGCTATATTCTCCGAGAGGTTTTCAACATCTTTCAATGGTTTTTCAACATCTGTTTCAGTGCTGATATCGTGCTTCTTAGCTCTCTTTCCGCAGGATTCGGACAACCTGTCAGAGACGGTAAGTCCTGTGCTTATTAGACGCATAAGCAGCTCTGTGTTGTCGCATATCCTGAAATACCTCTTGGCAGGCATACCGCGAACCTCACATTCGATAAGACCTATAAGCGTCAGATTTTTGACAGCCGATGACTGAGCCTTCCTGCCAAACGTCGTGGACTCCTGCAAGTCCGTCACTGTCGAGAAGAACCACCCGTCCTCTGAAAGTCTGCCGGTTGATCGGTAATAGCTGTGCTTTGCTATAAGCGCAGCATAGACAACTGTCTCGTTCAGCCCTATGACATGAGCAAGAGGTCGGTTGATCGACATCGTGTTGTTCGGATTAAGAAGAGCAAGGATATTTTCAATATTATTCATAACATATACCTCCGGATAACAAAATAGGCACTGCATGATCATCAATCACAATCATACAGTGCCGCATAATAACTATTTGCCCATAACGTTTTCGTTCTCGGGCAGATAACACAAAAGGCATAACTCACAAAGTCATTTGTCTAACCTTGTGAATTATGCCTTACAAACAAATTCATATATTACAACAACCGGAAAAGCACGTAGAACCTTTGTTTGCAGGACTTCTCCCACACTTTTCCACACTCACCACATTTTGAGTACCTATAACTATTTATGAAAAAATAGTTTCCACACTAAATCCACACTAAGCAGATTTTTCAGACCTTTCTACAAAATTAAAAAGTGCCGCTTTATAAGAATAGCCATCATCAAGTGGCTTTGTTATAGGCTTTGGTCGAGGTGACGGGATTCGAACCCACGGCCTCTACGTCCCGAACGTAGCGCTCTACCAAACTGAGCCACACCTCGAAATATAGGGTTGACAATCACACAATTGTCAACCCTTCTTGGCAGGGGCAGAAGGATTTGAACCCTCGGCACGCGGTTTTGGAGCTAAGTCATTTATTTATCGTAACTTATCGTTATTTATCGTAATCTATCGTAACTTACGAAATACCGAGGTTTTTTCAGATTTTATTTATCGTAATTTATCGTAATTTGTCGTATCTTATCGTAACTTTTGAAGCAGTTTACACACCTTTTTGCACACCTGACAACCTCTCGTGAATAGGTTTATATGTTACTTGAACCAAGAACCTATATATCCGTAACATATAACATTGCGGATAGCAGTTAAACTACACTTTTGCAATTTAATTTGTTACAGTAATTTGATGCAAAATCTGCCTCTACAAAAGCTACTCAAAAATCAGAACATTACTCCATGCTTCTCTCAAGGGAAGCATTTTTCTTTCCAAAAGTCATAACATCATCTATGTTTTTCCTTCAGTGCGGCGGTTCCTCCGAAGTTTTAACTACAACGGGTACTGCTCTCCGGCATTATATCTCCTGCACGTCAGGATTAAATTTTCAAGGTGCTTACAAATCAGCAAACCGATCTGATGACCGTGTTATTGCTTGA
>JAILFE010000104.1 GCA_024697725.1 Oscillospiraceae bacterium | reverse complement strand
GCATATCAAAGACGCCGATCTCATTCGTCGAGCCGTAACGGTTCTTCACCGCCCTGAGTATGCGGTAGCTCAGATGACGCTCGCCCTCAAAATAAAGCACTGTATCAACGATATGCTCCATGACCTTGGGACCTGCGATAGCGCCGTCCTTATTGACATGACCGACGATAAAGAACGGTATCTCCTCGGATTTTGCTGTTTTCATGAACATATTTGTGCATTCACGCACCTGTGATATACTGCCCGAGCCTGAATTGATCCCGTCAAGCAGCATCGTCTGTATGGAATCTATTATGACCATATCCGGCCGCTTTGAAGCAGCTGTCGCGCAGATCGCATCGCAGTCTGTCATGGAGATAAGATAAAGATTCTCGGTATCAACACCAAGTCTGTCCGCACGCAGCTTTATCTGCCGTGTGCTCTCCTCTCCCGACACATAGAGTATGGAACGCTCTTTTCCCATATACTGACATATCTGCAGAAGCAGTGTCGATTTGCCTATTCCCGGTTCTCCTCCGATCAGTACTATAGAACCCTTGACAAGTCCTCCGCCGAGAACTCTGTCAAGCTCACCAAGTCCCGTGGAATAACGCACATCCTCGTTTATATCTATCTCCGAGAGCTTCCGGAGCTTGTCATCTGAAACAGGTGACGTCTGCCTGACAGCAGAAAGACCGCTCTTGCCTGATCTGACGGGAGCGGTATATTCCTTTTCCTCAAGAGTGTTCCATTCACCGCAGTACGGGCATTTTCCGTTCCATTTTGTGCTCTCGTTCCCGCAGGACGAGCATACATACACGACCTTCGGCTTTGGCATGATGCTATCCCCTTTCAGAATTTCTTTTTGTCCGCCCTGTATTTTCTCGGAGTCACCAAAAAACGCCGCTTGAATTGCTTCGAGAAATAGGTGCTGTCATTGAAACCGCAGTCGAGCGATATCTCGGTCACTGGTTTGTCGGTCTCGGCAAGCAGCGCGGCAGCATGACGGAGCCTTATATCGGAAAGATATTTCATAGGCGGTATCCCGTAGGTACGGTTGAATATCCTCGCAAAATGGCGCGGTGAAAGACTTACCATAGACGCGAGCTTATCAACATTTATCTCTGAAGGATAGTTCAGCTCCATAAATTCTGCTGCGGCTGCCGCAGATCTTGCGTATGCTTCGCCGTGTTCCTCGGAAAGCGGTTCCCTGCTCCTTGCAAAAAGGACAGCAAGCGCCGCAAATCCCGAAGCAGCAGACATTTCCCAGCCCAGCTCCTTCATTTCAGATTCGGCATATATACTTTTGATATAACGCACTGCTTTTTCGGTATCGGTGAGCTCACGCCGCAGGATATCGTTTTTCCCGAGAGAATCTACCGGAAAGCATATAAAAAAACTGCTGCAAAAATCCTCCTCGGTCTCACAAAACAGTGAAAGACGGCGGATAATATCCTTCTCAAAGGTGATCTCGCATATGTCTATGCTGTCACCGCTGACAGATACAGCACGGTTCACTGCGACAAGATCACCTTTTTTCACTACAAAACGTCCCGACGCATCCATCTCGCCGCTGCCGCGCAGTACGGCAAGCACACGGATATATCCCGACGGGACGCTGCAGAATTCACTGCTCCCGCTTACAAAGCAGAACGAAAGCTCTCCCCTGAACAGACTGATATTGTTTTTTTCCATATATCTACCTCAACCTTTTCACCGGCTGATTATATCAGATACCGAAAAGCTTCAGACAATTCTTATCATACATTTCCTGAAGAGCGATAAGGAGCCCGAGCTTTCCCGTAGGATATGTGAGCCCGCCCTGAAGATACGCCGCATAAGGCTCCCGGAGCGGTGCATCGGCTGAAAGCTCGATAGAAGCGCCGTTGTTGAAGGTGCCTGCCGCCATTATGACCTTGCTGTCATAGCCGGGCATATCCCATGCCTCGGGAGCGACAAAGCTGTCTATCGGCGAGCCTTTCTGTATGCCCTTGACAAACGTTTCAAGATTGAGGGCGTTGCCCATCTCTATGGCAGTGATGATATCTCCTCTCGGCTCATTCGGCATAGGACTGCATCTGAATCCGAGGAGAGTCATCAGCTGAGTGGCAAATACCGCTGTTTTCAGTGCATTGGCTGTCACCTCGGGCGCAAAGAAAAAGCCCTGATACATACTCCTGTTCTCATCGAGCGTGCAGCCGACATCCTTGCCCATACCGACACAGGTCAGCCTGTAGGCGCACATCTCGATATACTTTTTCTTTCCCGCGATATATCCTCCTGTTTTTGCGATACCTCCGCCGGGATTCTTTATTAGCGAGCCTGCTATAAGGTCTGCCCCAGCCGAAAGAGGCTCCGTCCTTTCGACAAATTCGCCGTAGCAGTTGTCAACTATCACAATGATATCCGGATTTGCACCCTTTGCCGCCTTGACGATCTCGGCGATCTTTTCGATCGTGAGCGCGGGGCGCATCGAATAACCTCTTGAACGCTGTATATATGCCACCTTGGCATCCTTCACCTTGAGGAATATCTCACCGACATCGGGCTTGCCGTCATCGAGAAGCTCTATGCTGTCATATTTCACGCCGTAATCCGCAAGAGAACCGTTGCCGCTGCCGCGTATGCCTATAACCTCTTCGAGAGTATCATACGGTGCTCCCGTGAGCGATACCATCGTATCTCCAGCACGAAGCACACCGAACAGCGCACAGGTCAGCGCGTGTGTCCCCGATACAAAATTATGGCGGACGAGAGCATCCTCTGCTCCGAATGCTCTTGCATACACCTCATCGAGGGTATCTCTTCCGATATCCCCGTAGCCGTAGCCGGTGCTGCCTTTCAGACAAGCTTCTCCGACACGGCTGTCTATGAATGCCTTCAATACCTTTTCGCCG
>JAILFE010000099.1 GCA_024697725.1 Oscillospiraceae bacterium | reverse complement strand
TCAAAACAGTCCACCGGACTGTTTTGAAATTCACCCCTTGCGGAGCGCTTTGTGTGAGGGGAGTTTCGCGCACTGCGGTGCGCGACAAGGGCGCTGCCCCTTGACCCTGCGAGGGCTCCGCCCCTCGACCCCGCAAGCCTTTGAAAAGGCTTGACCTAAACTTTATCACGTTGTTAGTAGAAAGCTTTTGTTCCGCTCAGCCTCTGAGACGCGGATACAGCAGAACAACTGCTGTCCAGTAACAACGCGATATGCCCGCGGGGGCCCCCCGCCGACCCCGCTTAGTCGTCGTTTCTGTCGCGTTCCCTTATGACGAACCTTATCGGCGTGCCTTCAAGCCCGAAGGTCTGGCGCACCTGATTTTCGATATACCTCTGATACGAAAAATGGAACAGATCCGCACGGTTGACGAATATGACGAACGTCGGCGGCCTTGTGGACGGCTGTGTCATGTAGTATATCTTCAGCCTCCTGCCCTTGTCCGAGGGCGGCTCGACACGGGTCGTCGCGTAGGAGAGCACATCATTGAGCATACCCGTGGATATGCGCATACTGTTCTGCTTGTTCACGGTATTTATCATCTCGAACAGCTTATCTACGCGCTGCCCCGTCTTTACCGATATGAAAAGGAACGGCGCATACGACATGAACCCGAACTGCTCGGAGAGCTTCTCCTTGAATTCGTTCATCGTGCTGTTGTCCTTTTCGACCGCATCCCACTTGTTTACGCAGAGTATGCAGCCCTTGCCCTGCTCATGCGCATACCCTGCGACCTTGGTGTCCTGGTCGGTGATGCCCTCTGTCGCGTCTATCATTATTACACAGACATCCGCGCCGTCTACAGCCATATACGAACGCAGGGTGCTGTAATGCTCGACCTTCTCGGTTATCTTGGATTTCCGTCTTATCCCCGCGGTGTCTATGAACACATACTTCCCGAAGCGGTTCTCGATAACGGTGTCCGTGCTGTCGCGGGTAGTGCCTGCGATATCGGATACTATCGCTCTTTCCTGTCCGGATATGCGGTTTATCAGCGAGGATTTGCCTGTATTCGGCTTTCCGATGACAGCCACGCGGATATACTCCTCGCCGTATTCGTCCTCGTCTTTGTCCGGGAAGAATCTGAACACCTCATCGAGCAGATCGCCCGAGCCGTGTCCGTGTACGGCGGACACCGCGAACGGCTCGCCCAGCCCGAGGTTATAGAATTCGTAGAAATCGGCAGGCGGCTCGCCGATGCTGTCGCACTTATTGACGCACAGAACGGTCGGTTTCCCGCTCTTTCTGAGCATCGAAGCGACCTCGTGGTCGTTGGCGGTCACACCGCTGCGCACATCGGTCATGAATATTATAACATTCGCCTTTTCTATGGCTATCTCAGCCTGTCTGCGCATCTGCGCGAGTATCACATCATCCGACGAAGGCTCGATACCGCCCGTATCAACGAGCATGAATTTCCTGTTCCGCCATTCGCATTCGGAATATATCCTGTCGCGTGTGACGCCGGGGGTATCCTCGACTATCGAGAGCCTTCTCCCTATGAGCTTATTGAAAAGCGTGGACTTGCCGACATTGGGTCTGCCCACGACAGCAACTAAAGGCAGTGACATATTTCATCAGCTCCTTGTAATTCTTGGTTTATTGATCTCACTTATATGAGTATCTGCTGCGAAAACACAGCAAGTATTCTCAGTATTTCTGTTTTCAAGTCAGTGCCATTTTACTATTTCCATGACATAACCGCCGTCTTCGGGAATAATGAATATCTCATGCGGGCCTATCTTCTCGTAAAGCCCCGTGACATCTATCCCGGCGCAGTCGATCATCTTATCTTCGGACGTCTTGTACGGCACAGAAAAGACCTCCACAGCGCCGCCCGCGGAAGAATAATCGACCGGCAGATCGAACTGCGACTGTATATCCGCGATGCTGTTGCTTTTGAGTATAACGCGGATCCCCTTTTCATCTCTGCCGCGCCGCCATGTATAGACTGCCCCGGCATTGTCCTTCAGCCGGAAATCACGGCAGGCTGCGATCCTCTCATCATCGGAGCTGAAAAAAGTATAGCTCGGCTTCAGCGAACGCATCACGCCTGCGATAAACACTGCATTTACCAAAAGCAAAAACCCGGCAAAGATCCCCATTGCCTTCAGAAATTTTATCTTCCCGGATCTTCCCGACATTCACTCCACCCCGATAATGCTTTTCAGCAGCGCCGTTCCGTCGTTATCGACGGGTCTTATCCTTATGCCGAGGCTTTTTTCCACATCGCCGACCGTGAGGTCATCGAGGAACACTCTGCCCTCAGCCCTTATCATCGACGAGGATATCAGCAGCTCATCGCCGAGAGGACGTCCTTTGAGCTGCGCGATGATATCGCGTGCCGTAAGAAGTCCCGTGACGGTTATCGTCTCGCCGAAAAAATCGTTCCTAATCTTGTATACACTGCATTCTATATTATCAAACCGCGCTGTTATGCGGTCTGTCAGTTTTCTTATGAAATCGCCCGCAAGCATCCCCGTTGCGATAGATACCTTCCTGTCGGGGAGACGTATTCCTTCGGGTATTTTTTCAAGTGCCTCCGACAGCTCATATTCGAGCGAGCGCAGCATACCCACGCCGTTTTCATACTGCGGATAATCCTCGTAGTACTCATTTGGCGGGATATCCCTCCCTGCGCATATGAACAGCTCATCTGCGGGGAATATCAGCCGCGAGCCGAATCTTTCCATGAAATCCTCATGAAAGCTCTCGATGATATCGATATTCCTTGCCGCGCCCTCCCTGTCAAAGAGTGTCAGCGGATAGAGCCCTTCGCGGAATTTCGTTATACCGACCGGCACGACGGCTATGCTCGATATATTTAGCTTTGAAAGGTCCGTTATCGTCCTTCTGAGCTCCTCGCCGTCATTAAGTCCCGGACACAGCACTATCTGACAGTTCATGAAAAGCCCGCCGTCCGAGAGCATACGGAGATATTTCAGCTTCTCGCCGGCAAAGCGGTTCTTCATCATCATGCACCGCAGCTCGGGGTTGGTGGTATGCACTGAGACATTGATATCCAGCCGCATCTTTATTATACGCTCGATATCGTGATCGTTAAGATTCGTAAGAGTGACATAATTCCCCTGGAGAAAGGAAAGTCTTGCATCATCATCCTTGAAATAGAGCGTTTCGCGCATACCGGGCGGCATCTGGTCGATAAAACAGAACACACATTTATTGCTGCAGCTCTTTTTCTTATCCATCAGAAACGACTCGAATTCAAGCCCGAGATCGTCATATTCGCTCTTTTTCACCTTCAGGATGAGATAGTCCTCGCCGCGCATCAGCACAAGTCTGAGAGCGGATTCGGACGAATAGAACATATAATCGAGGACATCGGTGATCTCGTGTCCGTCGATGCTGACAAGGATATCGCCTTTTCTGATGTGCGCCCTGTCAGCGGGAGAGCCGCCGACGATACCGGTTATTTCAACAGAAATAATAAGCCCTCCTTACAATGTCTGCAATGTCCGTTTCTTAAAAAAAGCAGAGTAGAGAACGCTCCACTCTGCTTTTGAGGAAAACATT
>JAILFE010000083.1 GCA_024697725.1 Oscillospiraceae bacterium | reverse complement strand
GAAGATTTCGTGAGGGCGATAACCGCCTTCGATGAATCTATGGAATCCATCAGGGGGAGCATGGTCGATATCACTGTCAGGTCGGTCGAAAAGAGAGGGCTCGACAATAACGGAGATATGGCAGTGCTCGCACTGAGCTGACATAAGGGTACTCTGATACGTATACCTCCGCATTTTCCCGGAGGTATATTTTTTGTTATACTCGGCAGCGATATTAATTGCCTGATGAGAGCAAGCGCTCGGATCGGCATATCAGATCGTTAACGAGTATATAGTCAACGACATAAGAAATTGCACATCCGCAAGGCAAAGCTTTGCGTATATGAGCTTAGCGCAGACCGGATGCAGCGATTTCATTGCCGTTCAGTATAAAGGATATTGAGATCTATGGATAATACACCTTCTCGCGTGCTCCCTGCGGTAAGGGAGATAATCGCCGAAGTCAGGAAAGCTGTGATCGGCAAGGATGATGTGATACTCAAAGCCATGCTTGCGATGATAGCGGGCGGACATATACTCCTTGAGGATATGCCTGGTGTCGGCAAGACCACTCTTGCTGTCGCATTCTCCCGCGCTATGTCGCTCGAATGCCGCAGGATGCAGTTCACAGCCGATGTCATGCCCTCCGATGTGACGGGATTCACGGCTCTCGACCGCAAGGACGGCAATTTTGAGTTCCACGAGGGCGCGGCGTTCTGCAATCTGTTCCTCGCGGACGAGATAAACCGCACCTCCAGCCGCACACAGTCGGCGCTCCTTGAAGCAATGGAGGAGAACAGCGTCACCGTTGACGGCGTGACGCACAAGCTCCCTTCGCCGTATATCGTCATAGCCACGCAGAACCCCGTCGGCTCGGCGGGAACACAGCTCCTGCCCGAATCGCAGCTCGACCGCTTCATGGTAAGGCTCTCGATCGGCTATCCCGACCCCGCGAGCGAGGCACTCATACTCAAATCCAAGAAGAGCACTTCCGCCGCCGATCAGATAAGACCGGTCATCAACGCAGAGCAGCTTGAAGGTATCAGGAAGATGACCGCCGATATCTATACCGATGACAGGGTGTACAGATATATCGCAGATATCGCCGCAGCCACGAGAAATTCCCCCGAGATAGCCGTAGGGATATCCCCGCGCGGGGCGGTCGCGCTCTCGGCTATGTCCAAGGCGACAGCCGTCCTCAAAGGACGTGATTATGTGATACCCGATGATGTGGATTATGTGCTGATGCCCACTGCGGCACACAGGATAATCCCCGTTTCGCAGTCGAGGAGCAGGGAGGAGGCGGAGGCTGTGCTGAAGAATGCTGTAAGCTCTGTCAAGCCCCCGAGGATATGAAGCTCGTCTATATCGCGCTGATGATAGCGCTCGGTTTCTTCTATGTGCTTTATTCGGACGATCTTTCGTTCATTATGCTGATCTCGGCGGCAGTGCTGCCGTTCCTGCTTTTTGCGCAGCTTTGGTATGTCAGCCGCAGGGTGACGGTCACCGCAAAGGCTGCGGATGCTCCCGTGAAAAAGGGCGGAGAGACGGAGATAACCCTCACGCTCACCAATCCGACTTTCTTCCCGATGCCGATAAATATGCTGAAGGTGCTCTGCACGAGATATCCCACGGGAGAGAAGAACGAAAGGACAGTCATGATACCCGTTCCTGCCCGCAGCAGCGAGAAGATAAGCGTTACGGTCAGCTCGGAGTACTGCCAGCGCGTGGAGTGCAGGATAGAGCAGATAAGGATATACGATCTTCTGCATATGTTCTCGCTCGGATGCTCCCGCAGGACGAAGATATCCGCGTCGGTCGATTTCCTGCCTTCGGGACAGCTCGTACTGCCTGCGAAATACGCGGGGAGACTGAGCATACCCTCGGGAGTTGCGGGACAGGCGGATATGACAAGAGGCGACCGCACACCGTTTGAATTTGACGAGCTGCGCGAATACCGCGACGGCGACAAGCCCAACCGCATAGCGTGGAAGCTCAGCGGCAGGGGTGAGGAACTTATAGTGCGCGATGCAGGGATGAATACCCGCACCTCGATACTGCTTGCGGCGGATATCGCCTCGGCAGCGGACGCAGGTTCCGCGGACTGTATATACGAAGGGTTCTATACTGCGGCACAGATGCTGTGCGAGCATGAGATGATGTTCGACAGCGCCGCATCGGACGGGAGCTTTGTCACGGATATCACTCTCAGCGACAGGTTCGATGAAGCCGTCAGAGGGATATACGGAGAGCCGTTTCAGATGGACAGATTCTCGAATAACGACCTCAACCGCAGGTATGATGTCATATTCCTTGTCACGCTCAGGGATTCGGACGATGAGCTTTCGGAGCTGAAAAAGCGGTTCTGTGCCCGTGAGGTGGTAAGGATAGTGCCGACGGATGCCGCCGCAGCGTGATCGGACAGATAATATACTATGAAAGATAAAACAAAGACCTCCGCCGCCGGTTTCGGTACCGAGATAACTGTCGGTATCTATATCGACGACGATGAAAAAACAGGCGCCGCAGCCCTCGTGATAAGCTTTGCTGTCGCATTTGCTATCTCTCTCGGGTCTGCGATGTGCTTTATATCCGCGATATTCCCGGATATGCCTGTGCTGCCGATAGCAGCGGCGGCAGCGGCGGGAAGCCTTGTCGTGCTCGGTTCATCGCTCGTGCCGAAGGTCGGCGTGGGGATACCTCTCCTCTTTATTGTCGGAGAACTCGCACTGTTGGACCGCGTGAAGGAGGCTTTCGCCT
>JAILFE010000080.1 GCA_024697725.1 Oscillospiraceae bacterium | reverse complement strand
TAAAAAATATATAGTCGGAAATATTGTTTTACAGTGGGTGGAACTTTTCATGAATGCAGTAATGGTCGCACTGATCTCATCCACCATAAGCGACCTTTACTACGGAAAAATAGAGCCGTTTAACATTGGTTTCCCCATCATTATCATTTTAGTAACGGTCATTGTGCGTTTTTTTACAGCACAGGGTGCAACAAGGATGAGCTATCTTGCATCCAAAACTGTCAAGCAGAAACTCAGTGAGTTGATATACAGTAAACTATTGAGGCCTGGCAGTAAATATCGCGAACAGGTGTCAACAGCAGAGTTAGTGCAGGTGTTTGTAGAGGGTGTTGATCAGCTTGAAAGCTATTTCGGACTCTATGTTCCACAGTTTTTTATGCATTTATCGCACCGATCACTTTGTCTTTCCTTTTGGGTTTCGGAGGCAGCTGGGCGACAGCGGCAGTGCTGCTTATATGTGTGCCACTTATTCCCGGTGCGATGAAATTCGTTCGCAGTCCGGTGATCTTGCTGCATATGTTCTGGAAAACATAAGAGGACTTGACGAAACGGTGCAGTATCAATGCGGTAAAAAACGAATGGATGGAATGAACCTGAAAACAGCACAGCTTACAGAAAATCAGGGAAAGCTGAACAAACTGACAGGTTTTGATCTGGCACTTACAAATAGCTTTATACTATTACTTCGGCAATTAAATATCAATAATAAGCATAACACATTTTCCGGTAGATATAGCTTTATGCCATATTTGATTTTATCGGTAAATAATTGCCGAAGTAATAATATCTGACATTGCTATGCTTTTCCTTTCAGCATATCTCTACAGCAAGGGTATCACAGATATTGCAGGAGTTGTTTTTCTGCTTATTGCTCTGATGTCAAGCTATGGGCCAGTATCAGCACTTGCAAATCTTGGTACAACTCTGCAAAGCACAATAGCCGCCAGTGGAAGAGTTCTCGATATTATCGAAGAACCCCCTGAAACAGACGAGATCACAGGCAAACAGGATGTTTTATTCAGTGGTGCGGAATGTGAAAATGTCACATTCCGTTACGGTGGCGATACTGTACTCGATGATTTCTCAATGAAATATCCCGATAATAAGATCGTAGGAGTTATTGGCAGATCGGGTAGCGGAAAATCTACATTATTAAAACTGCTGATGCGCTTTTGGAAGGCCTCAGGTGTACTGTGAACATCTCCGGAACTAATATTGAGAATATAAATACCAAAAATCTGCGTGATATGGAAAGCTATATGACACAGGATACCCAGCATTTCAAGGACAGTATTCTCAACAATGTCCGTATCGGCAGACTGGATGCAAGTGAGGAAGATGTAATCTCTGCTTGAAAAAAAGCATCGATCCACGATTTTATCATGACACTGCCGAGGCATATGAAACATAGGTAGGAGAACTGGGTGAAACTCTTTCGGGAGGTGAGCGTCAGGGGATCGGACTTGCAAGGGCATTTCTTCATAATGCACCATTTATGCTCCTTGACGAGCCCACAAGTAATCTGGACAGCCTGAATGAAGCTATGATCCTTAAGGCATTAAAAGAGGAATCCGCAGGTAAGACGGTTGTTCTGGTATCACACAGGACATCTACCATGAGAATAGCTGATGAGAACTATTCTGTAGAAAACGGAAGATTATGCTGACAAATATTCAGAAGAAGCGCGAACGTGAAAAAAGATAGTCTCTGATATGATACGGCTCTATTGCCGCAAACAGCACCATCAGAAAACACTGTGTCCTGAATGCAGAGCGTTGGAGAATTACAGTCAGATAAACGGCCTGATTGCTGCATGGATCAGTATCGGCAATATATGGATGTTCGGCGGACTATTAGCTGCCATGAAGCTTTGTAAAAAGAAGTAAGTAAATAGAAAAATAGTCAGGAGGTGTTTTATTTTTGGGGATAACGTTGCAGGGATATATGATCCGTATCAGATTCTAAACCGAAAGGCAAATGAAGAAGCATCCTCTATTTGCGCTTCATTTATACTTGCCTAAAATACTTGATCCGCCCTTTTTCAAGGCAAAGAACATATTCACAGCATAAGGAAATCAGCTCGGGATCATGAGTTGAAACGATGACTGTTCTGCCTTGTACTGCAAGTCTTTTCAGCAATTCGCCTACAGTTTCCATGTGTTTATGGTCAAGCCCCGATGTAGGTTCGTCAAAGAGCAGCAAGCTTGCATCGGCGGCGAGAGCAGAGGCGATAGCCACACGCTGCTTCTGCCCGCCAGAAAGCGCCATGGGATGAGTGTTTTCATATCCTGACAGCCCCAGAGATGTGATGAAATTCTCTGCCCGCTCCTTGTCCTCATCCTGCATTGACAGCATGACCTCTGATACCACACTGTCCGTAAAAAGCTGATGATCCACATCCTGCATTACCATATAGCATTTGTTCAGTATTTTCTTCCCGGAAACGACCTCGTCTCCGATGGTAAGCTTTACGGGGCAGTCTTTTTCCAGACCGCACAGACACCGCAGAAATGTAGATTTGCCAGCGCCGTTCTTTCCGATAAGGCCGATGACTTTACCCGCAGGTAAAGAAAGATCGGAAACAGCAAGTGTATAATCATCTGAATTCTCAGCAGTGAGCTTTTTCTTGAATACCACATATTTCGGCGGAGTATAGGTGAAAAAGAGATCGTGTATCCTTATATCGTCAGCTTTTGTGTGATATTGTATAGTATTTTCGGTCGTATCGGAAAAAATATCACCGCCGAATTCCCGGATATATTTTTCTTCAAGCGTAATGGGGCGAAGTCCGTATTCTTTGAGTTTTTCTGTGGTAAGAGATGAAAATTCGGCCTTGTTCCATTCCTTTGCTATCTGTCCTTTATCAAGGAATATTACACGGTCAACAATATATTTAAGATACCATAGCCTGTGCTCGGATATGATGATAGTCCTGCCCTTTTCCTTCCATTCGCGGATAACATTTTTCAGTTCGTCTATCGCTTTCCAGTCAAGGTTTGATGAGGGCTCGTCAAGTATCATGATATCAGGCATAAGTGCGGAAACACTGGCGCAGGCTATCTTCTGCTTTTCACCGCCTGAAAGTGCAAAAAGGCTTTTGCCAAGCAGCGGCGAAAGCCCCATTTCTTCTGTAATATCCGCTTTCCTGCGTACTATCTCCTCAGGTGACATACCTATGTTCTCAGTACCGAAAGTTATTTCTCCGTCGGTATCTACCGCAAAGAACTGGCTCCTCGGGTTCTGAAAAACAGTGCCGACAACACTTGCAAGCTCATACAGCTCAGTATTTGCAATATCCCTGCCGTTCACGGTCACGGTGCCTTCAAGCTCGCCCTTGTAATAGTGCGGTATCAGACCGTTTACCAGCCTTGTTATGGTAGTCTTTCCGCAGCCCGAGGCGCCGCAGAGCAGTACTGTCTCGCCGTCTGCGATATTCAGGGTAATATCATGCAGTCCGGACTCCCCGGAGCCTTTATACCTGAAATTGACATTTTCTATATTTATCATTTATACTTTTCACCTGATATATTTTACTGTGATAAAAAGTCCTGTAAAAACGGTAAAAACAGCGATCGTTATGATATCAGCAGCCTTCATACGAAGCTCATAGGGGCTCGATCGCTTTACGGGAGCGCCCAGTCCTCTTGTAACAGCCGCAGCGGACAGCTCTTCGCCTATGCTGACACAGGAAAACAACAAGGGTATCATGCGGTACTCTATCATTTTTGTGACCTTGCCGCCGCCGAATGAAATACCACGCATTTTCATCGCATCACATATGGAGCCGTATTCTTCCTTTATTGTGGGGAAGAACCTCATAACTACTGCAAGGGATATAGATATTCCGTCGGGAACATGCATTTTCTGCATGGCTGACATGAATTCGCCTATCTTTGTGGTACGTATAACATACCATGCCGTGATCATAGCAGGCATGAACTGTGCGACGATACCGCAGTATCCCACAAGAAAAGCCGAAATAAAGCCTGTTGATTCCGATGATATGAAGAATTTCAGCAGAATAAGCGCAGCTGCATACAAAAGAGAAAAGCGGAATGCAGATGCATACTTCCCCTCTGTTATCATCAGCAATATCGGGATAAGTGTAACAGCAATGCGGATGCCCCATTCAAAGGGTGTTACCGCATTTACCATTACTATAAACGATACCGCAAATATCATGAACAGCTTTGTACGGGGATCAAGCGATATTTTCATCATACTATGCCTGCTTTTTCAAAATGCTTTTTGACAACAGACTTTCCCACGTACGCACCGATAACCCCGAATACAAAGCATAATATCAGCAGGAAGATAATAGTCTTGCTGTTTATTGCACGGAACAGATTATCACAGTATTCCATGGAATAGCCGCCGTCAATAAGGCTCTTGCGATAGCTTTCGGATGTCACGATCACAGGGAAATAGTTAGCACATACCCAGAGGCAGAAAACACCGTGGCTCAGTGCAATGGCCTTCATGCTTTTGTAATTGCTCTTTTTGGCGATCAGATCAGCGATAACACCTGCAGCTATGATCAGGGGAGCGCCGAGCCAGCCCATACCCGTAACAAACATGATTATCGCCAGCAGTACAGACATTATTGTTATCATTCCGAATTTTTCTATCTTTGTGTAGAACAGCATCATGGGTATAGAGCCTACCAGCGGTATCATAACAACATAGGACGCAACGATATACGGGTGTATAAATCCCAGCATACCGCAGGCGAATTCCACAACAAACAGCAGTGCGGTGAATATGCCGACTGTGATAAAATCCTTTGCTTTCAGCTTATTATCGTTCATAAAGAACCTCCTGTACGATTGTTATAAAAGTTAGATTTCGCTAACTTTTATAAAAAGAAAAACGGCGTTATCTTACGCTAACTATTATACTACAAAATATATCCATTGTCAAGTATCAAAGCAAACAGACTTAATTTTTTCTGTTTTAGTGATGATATTATCCGTGTGGGAACAGCTATTTGTACAATATGTTTATTGGAAAGATCCTTTTAGCGGTATATTCCTTTTTCGTGCATCTCATCAGAATAGTCCTATTTTGATACATGATATTCTTTTATGTAATGTGTCAAAACACACATTGTTACTTGTGCAGATCGACAATGTATCAAACAAAGCAGTTAACATTTTGTTAATTCTGACTATTTTTCAAAAAATACAGCTATTGCACTTGACAAAATGGTTAGCTTATGGTAATATAATAATCGTGTTATCGGTAATACAAATATCAATAAAGGGAGGAGACTTATGTCAGTACCCGACAAAAGCATTGATCCGCGCCTGCTTGCCAGTGCGGAAGCAGAGTTTCAGAAACATGGCTTTCTCAAGGCAGAGCTTAAAACGATCTGTGAAAATGCCGACATTACCACAGGTGCAGTATATAAGCGTTATAAAGGAAAGGAAGACCTGTTCAGCGCAATAGTTGAGGATATCGTCAATGCACTTGATACTTTTTTGTCGGAACGTTCTACGATTGATCTTTCATTACTGAGTGATGAGGAGATCTGTCATACATGGATCATGTCATATGAAAATATGCTCCCTATGTTTCGTATGCTCTATAAACAGCGTGACAAGTTTACTCTGCTGATTGACAAGGCGGCAGGAACAAGATATGAGAATTTCAATCATGAATATGTCATCAGAATGAGCTATGCTTATGAGAAATTCTATGCAGAAGCCCAAAAACGAGGCTTGGCCCAGGCAGATGTTACACGGGAGGAGTTCCATGTTCTTCTTTCATCGTTCTGGACTTGTGTCTGTGAACCGTTCGTTCATAATATGTCATGGGAGCAGATCGAGGAGCATTGCAGGATCGTCTGTCGTTTCTTCAACTGGAGCGATGTCATAATGCTAAAGAAAGGAAATATCTAATGTTCAGTAAGATCAAGCCCTATATGGGCAGTTACATCAGGTACACCTATGCGGCACTGGCGGCGATGCTTACAGCATTGATCGCCTCGGCTGTGCCGTTTTTTATGGTGTACCGTATCATAAGACCGCTGATTGAAGGAGAAAAGCTGTCAGCGGGATATTTTGCGATACATATCGCTATTATTTTTGTATGCGAGTTAGTGTATTCTAACCTATATGTGCTGGGATTGAAATTCTCACACATATCAGCATACAACACGCTGAAAAATCTCCGTATATCCTTGCAGAAAAAGCTGGAGAGACAGCCGCTCGGTACTATCCATGACATGGGCAACGGCAAGATCAAAAAGCTTTTCACCGATGATATCGAACAGGTAGAGCTGCTGCTTGCACACGCAATTCCGGAGGGGATCGCCAATCTGTCTATGGCACTTATAGCCATTGTTTGCATGTTTTTTGCCGACTGGAGACTGGCACTGCTGTCGCTTTGCTCTTTGCCGCTCGGACTCTTTGCTATGGGCATGATGTTCAAGGCGGGTATGGCGAAAATGAATGATTATTACACGGCAGCCGCTAAAATGAATGCTACGATAATTGAGTATGTCAACGGCATGGAGGTCGTAAAGGTATTCGGGCGGGACGGCGAATCCTATAAGCGCTATGAGAATGACATCAAAAGCTACAGGGATTTCACACTTGCGTGGTACAAGATCTGTTGGCCTTGGATGGCGCTTTACAGCGCACTCATACCGTGTGTGGCACTTGTGATGCTGCCTGTGGGAACATTGATGATAATAAACGGTACAGCGACGCTTGCTGATCTGGTACTTGTGTTCTGCCTGACTCTGTCTATCGGCATACCGCTGCTCAAAGCACTGAACTTTGCGGGCAAATTCCCGCAGCTGAATTACAAGGTGGACGAGATCGAAAAGGCTATGGACAATGCACCTCTGAAAACAAATGATCATACGTTCAGCGGAACTTCTCATGCCGTCAGATTCAATGATGTGCGATTTGCCTATAAGGAACAGGAAGTCCTGCACGGTGTTGATCTTGAACTTGGTGAGGGTACGCTTACAGCTCTTGTCGGTGAATCGGGAAGCGGAAAGTCAACACTTGCAAAGCTTCTTGTGCATTATTATGATATCAACGGAGGAACGATCACGCTCGGCGGTCAGGATATCACAGATATGAGCATTGAAGCGCTGAACGATCAGATCTCCTATGTTTCACAGGAACAGTTTTTGTTCGACACTACGCTTTATGATAATATTCTGATCGGCAAGCCCGATGCAACCCGTGAAGAAGTTCTGGAAGCTGCCGAAAAGGCACAGTGCAGTGAATTTCTTGCTCGTCTGCCAAAGGGTATCGACACTATGGCAGGTGATGGCGGAAAGCAGCTTTCCGGCGGAGAACGGCAGCGCATCTCCCTTGCGAGGGCGATACTGAAAAATGCTCCTGTTATCGTTCTTGACGAAGCTACCGCATTTATTGATCCCGAAAACGAAGAGAAAATGAATGCTGCGATCGGTGAGATAATCAAAGGCAAAACTGTTCTTGTCATCGCACATCGTTTGCAGACGATAGTGAATGCAGATAAGATATGCGTCATGAAGGACGGAAATATCATCGCCGCTGATACGCATGAAAAGCTCCTGCAAAGCTGTGATGAGTACAAAAAGCTCTGGCACAGCAGTGAAGAAAGAGCGAACTGGACAATTGACAATGCTGACACAATGTCAGGAAATGAGGTGAGAGTATGATCGGTATGATAAAGCGTATCCTCGATGTGTCGGGAAAATATAAAGGCAGGATCTATGGTGCGATGATTTTGCTGTTCCTGAAAGGTATGCTGATGAAGGTACCTGCGATCGCAACATTTTTTATCGTGACAGCTTTCATTGACGGTGGTCTCACAAAGAAAGCCTGCATTTATGCGGCTTTGGCGCTTGTGATTAGTGTAGCGGTCGAAGCGATTCTCCAGAACATCGCCGACAGGCTGCAAAGTGCTTCGGGATATATGATCTTTGCTGATATGCGTATGAAGTTGGGCGAACATCTACGTCGTCTGCCGATGGGCTTTTTTACCGAAGGCAATATCGGCCGGATAAGCTCGGTGCTGTCAACTGATATGGTGTTCATTGAGGAAAACTGCATGATGGTGCTTGCGGATGTGATGAGCTATCTGTTTTCACAGATCATCATGATCGTGTTCATGTTTATGTTCGATTGGAGGCTGGGGCTGGCTTCCCTTGCCGTTACGGGCTGTATGATACTGCTCGGCAGAGGCATGATCAAAAACGACCTTTCCCACTCCAAGGAAAGACAGGATGCCTCCGAAATACAAACGGAAGCAGTGCTTGATTTTACAGAAGGCATCGGTATTATCAAGACATACAATCTGCTCGGCGAAAAATCAAAAGAACTGACAGACAGCTTTGAACATAACTGTAAGGTCAATCTTGATTTTGAAGCGGAACATGCTCCCTGGGCAAGAGGCGTGAACATGATCTACGGTGTAGGTACTGTGCTTATGCTGGCACTTTCGACTTTCCTGTATTTCAATGGGACTATGCCGTTGAATTTCTACATCGGTATGCTGCTGTTCCTCTTTGATATGTTTGTACCGATCAAGACCTTTTACGATCAGGAAGCAAGGCTGACAGTTATGAGTGCCTGCATGGACAGGATCGAAGCGCTTTTTGCCGAGAAAGAGCTTAACGACAGCGGCACCCAGAAGCTGACGAACAGTAATGCGCCCGAGATCGAGTACCGAAATGTGACATTTGCCTATGATAAGAAAGATGTACTCAAGGATGTTTCTTTCAAAGCTGACAAGGGTACAATGACTGCACTTGTAGGACCTTCGGGCGGTGGAAAATCAACTATCGCAAGTCTTCTGACACGATTCTGGGATGTTAGATCAGGAGAGATCCTGCTCAGAGGTACAGATATTCGAAAGATCCCCCTTGCGACACTTATGGATAATATCAGTATGGTATTCCAGCGTGTGTATCTGTTTCAGGATACGGTCTACAACAATATCGCCATCGGCAGACCTGATGCGAACCGTGAGGAGATCATCGAAGCTGCAAAGAAGGCACGGTGCTATAATTTCATCATGGAGCTGCCCGATGGCTTTGATACTGTTATAGGTGAGGGTGGTGCTTCACTTTCAGGCGGTCAGGCACAGCGTTTGTCAATAGCAAGGTGCATTCTCAAAGATTCACCCATTGTTATCCTCGATGAAGCGACTGCAAGCGTGGATGCTGACAACGAAAGCTATATCCAGCAG
>JAILFE010000249.1 GCA_024697725.1 Oscillospiraceae bacterium | reverse complement strand
CGGAAAATGAAAGAGCTTGACCTGACGAATGACGACAACAAGCGCATACTTATTGACACATTTGTGAATTCGATACAGGTGTTTAACGATAAGCTGATAATCAGCTTCAACAACAGCGAAGGGACGTCCGAAGTCCCTCTTTTAACGGAAGGGTGTTCGAGTGGTAGCGGGGTGGGGGAGCTTCAAAACGCCCGAAAACACTACGTTTTTGGGCTTTTCTCATGCCTGCGAGTGGGCGGTGACCTAAATCGTTGCCTGGCCATAATGCATAAAATCTATATTAGAAAATGTGCATAGTGTACAGTTCACTCGCTTGGCACCTCTTTTGATGTTAACCGAAAGTTTTGTGTAATATTTTCATATCATTACTTGGCTGATTTACGCCTTATTTCCGCGTGGTATGAAATCACCTCGGGTTTCTCGGCTTTCGTACTTAACTCAACTGGTGGGTGCATTGTTAGTTTGTTACACCAGATGTTTCAAGGGCTTGTTCCACATCGGAGCAAGCCCTTTTCTTGTTTAAACCATTTGCTTATCCATGGCGGGTTGTCATTCTCACACTGCCGTCATCATTTTAATACTTATTTCGAGCTCCTTAACCAGCAGTTCAGGTATATCCTGGTTATAGTGCAGCCATTTCAGCGCCACGCTTCTATCTCGGTGTAATTGCTCATTATCGGTGGGATCGAGAAGATGATATTTTTCAATTGCATTGTCCCTGCGTTCATTTCTTTCCGAAACCATTCTGTTTGCTTCTTCCTTTGTTCGGAAGAGCTCGTGGTATGGGACATAATAGTCTTCTCCCTCACTGTCTTTGCAGAAGAAGAAAAATCCTTTGCGGTTTGTCACTGTGACCGTGATCACTCGTTCGTAGTCATCGACGTGATATGCAGTGGAACCAATGGCTATCAGCCCGTCTTCAGATGGTTTATTTTTTATTTCAAACTCTTCACGAAGGCTTAATATCTTTTCATCAGAAATCTGATATATAGTATAATCCCGTAAGTAACTTTTTCTCTCTATATATTCCGATACAAAATCCGGTAAAGAAATCCTTGTAGCAATAACCATGACTGCTTCTTCTGTAGCCGAGGGTCTGTACTCATACTCAAATGAGCTATAGTGTAACGCAGTGTTCATCCATTCCTGCACATATCCGAGAAAAATAACAAGCGTTCTCCTATATACATAAGATGCTACATCTTCGGACAGCTCCTTCTCCATTCTGACAAAGTCATCATCAAATTCGGGGAGAAGATATAGCTTGGCTATTTCGACCTCCTCGTCTGTTGCCAGAATGGTTTCATATCTGTCTATAACCAGCTTTTTGCTGTCCTTGCATGTTGAAAAAATATATCCCATTTAGTCTTCCTCCTTACTTATAGCCACGTTTCCCGCCCATAGGGAACGTAGTCGTCAATATCCATTATATCATCAAACCAGATCTTCTGCCCGTTGACCACAAGGAACTTGTACGAATAATCAATGCGGCTGACCTTCCCTTTTTCTGTGATGTAGTTGCCGCACTCAAAATACTCGACTTTAATGCTGCTGCCCTTGTTGATACGGTTCAGCTTATCGGAGATCTTTGCGGCGGTTTCATCGTCCACCTGCCGTTTGACCTCCTGTCCGTCCTCTTGTGCGAGGATAAGGTCATAGTAGCCTTTCAGACTGGCGAAAGGCATAAAAATCTTCGCTCGTTCTGCTCTATCCACCGCTGTGACCTCCTACAAGTGTATTTCGTATCATAGCCGTAGCGTCCTCCTGTAAGCTCATGCCGCGCAGGACAGAATTTTTGCCGAATCTGTCTTTGAGTCCTGAAATCGCATGAAGAAGCTGCTGCTCCTTCTGTGCCTTAACATCGTCCTTGAAGAACGAGAGCTGCTCACAGTGTTCATAAACCAAATCGCCATAGCTTATGCCTATCTGACGGATTCTATGCCCGTACTGCGTGGTGCTGTCATAGATTTTCAGCATCATATCCGATATATCCTTATATGAACTTGTATGCTGTTCCAGCTTCTTAGAGCCGCCTGTCGGTGGTATCTCGTCGTTGCTGTACCTTATATAAAGTGAAACATGGTTGGTGTACATCGCCTGCCCGACAAGCTCGTTTGTCAGTCCGTCCACCATTTCTTTAAGGATAAGCCGTGCTCCGCTGCGCGTGTAGTCTTTAAATAGTACCTGGCTGTTAGACAGCGAGCGCGTCTTGGACTGATAATTCTGAACATCGGCAAGTGTGCAGGGCTCTCTGCCGCAGGCGTGATCTATGAGTATCTCGGCGTTCTTGCCGAAAGTACGGTACATGGTGGCTTCGGGAATATGGGTTATCCCTTCAAGGTCATATACTCCGAAACGCTCCAGCCGCTGTGCCGTTCCTCTGCCGATGCCCCAGATGTCGGTTATGGGGCGGTGCTTCTGAACAGTCGTAATAAAAGTGTCCTCGTCAAGAACACCGATGTGGTCGGGGACGTGCTTCGCCGTTATGTCGAGAGCGACCTTAGCAAGAAACATATTCGTGCCGATGCCAGCGGTCGCAGTTATGCCCGTTTCTTCCATTATCTTGTCCATTATCGCATTAGCAAACTCTTTCGGTGTCATTTTGTATAAGGAAAGGTA
>JAILFE010000050.1 GCA_024697725.1 Oscillospiraceae bacterium | reverse complement strand
GTGCAGTCTTCAAAGCTCGAAATGTCCAACGTGAACCTCGCAAGCGAATTTTCGGATATGATAGTTACGCAGAGAGGCTTCCAGGCAAACGCACGTATCATAACGACATCAGACTCAATGCTTGAGGAGCTCGTAAACCTCAAGAGATGATGATATATCAGCCTCTGCTGCAAAATGTATATTTTGCAGCAGCGCGTAGTACATCTCCCCTTCGGGGGCTGATCTCATGAAATATTAGGCTGTGATGTGCCCCGTGCGTCCGTAACAGGACGGACGCACGGGTGATGCATCCGGATACCGAAGGAGATAGAATATGATATTGCTGACAAGGGTAAACGGAACGCCGATCCTTCTTAACGATGAATTTATCGAGCTTGTCGAGGAGACTCCCGATACTGTCATCACGATGAAGAACGGTCACAGATATCTCGTCAAGGAGAGCATAAACGAAATAATTGAAAGGGCGGTATCCTACAGCCGTCGGATCATGGGACGATAATATGTCGGATGATCCGGTCCCGTACAGCGGTATGCTGTCCGGGCTGTAAGCTGCCGGAGGAAAGCAAAAATGAATCTATCTGTATTAATCGGCCTTCTCATAGCGATAGGCTTTATTATATTCGGAATGGTCAGCGGCGGAAAGATAGGCGACTTCATCGATATCCCGTCGCTGGCGATAGTTGTCGGCGGAACGATCGGATGTACGATGGCGAACTATCCGTTCAGCACTCTGAAAAATTTCTTCAGGCTCTATGGACTGTCCTTCAAGCCGCCGAAATTCAATCCGGAGGATTATATAGAAAAAATGGTGGGCTACTGCAAAACAGCCCGTCAGAAGGGTATACTCGCACTCGAAGAGGAGGCTAACGCCTGCACCGATAACTTCATGAAGCAGGCGCTCATGCTCATAGTCGATGCGAACGATTCGGACAAGGTGAAATCCATGCTCGATGACTCGATAGACTTTATGTGCGACAGACACGACAGCAGCAACGCGATGTTCGGACGAGCGGCAGGTATCGCACCTGCGATGGGTATGGTCGGAACGCTCTGCGGTCTGATAGGAATGCTCAAGAAGATGGACCCTACCGACCCGAACTCGGCGGCGTCCCTCGGCGGCTCGATGGCGACAGCGCTCGTTACGACCTTCTACGGATGTATCCTTGCACACGTCCTTATTACGCCGATAGGAACACAGACCTCCTATATCCATAACAGAGAGGTGCTGTGTATGCAGATAATCGAGGAAGGCACGCTCGCTATAATATCGGGCGCCAATCCGAGATATGTTGAGGAAAAACTCCGCATGATGCTCCCGATGAACCAGAAGGGCAAGGCAAAGAAGGGCGGCGACGGCGGAGGCGGAGAGGCTGCAGCGTCATAACGATGCAGCGATTTCAGTGTCGTTGACTATAGTATTACCGCACAAATACGCAATGCCGTTTCTGTGCGGTATACATTTTTTGTGAAGGACAATACATCGGGATGTTTATCGGTAATTTCAAGTTGATATTATTACCGATATTACTATTTGAAAACAAATTGTTAAAACAGTAGAAAATTTGATAAATATATGGTATAATAAATTAGCTGTACGGTGGGGGCGTATCATTCCCTGCCGGAACGACAGCGGCAAGGGAGTGAACAGATAATGGCACGTAAAAAAGCCCCCGAATCCGAGGGAGCTAACTGGATGGATACCTACGGCGATCTGGTCACACTTCTTCTCTGCTTTTTCGTTCTTCTCTATTCGATGTCCACGATGGATATATCGAAATGGCAGTATATAGCTCAGGCGTTTTCAACGGGAAACGGCGATATAATCAACGTTGCCGTTACCGACGAGCCGAACGAGGACGCCGACAAATCTGCGGTATATACTGATGACCAAGGCGAGGATGCCGATACCAAGGAGATAGATTTCGAGGATTTCTATATGTATCTCTCCGAGGCAGTGGCTTCGGCGGGGCTCAGCGACAGTGTCAGCATAGAGATGTCAAAGACGGGCGTATATATGAAATTCCGCGACAGCGTGTTCTTTGCGGGAGATTCGGCTGAACTGCTCGATGAGGGAAAATATATACTCGAGGTCATATGCGATGGTGTACGCGCCGTCAATAACCATGTGCTCGCCATAAAGGTGAGCGGACATACCGCCGAGAGCAGCTCGTCCTCCGTTGACGAATGGGATCTTTCCTCGGGAAGAGCCGATTCGGTAATAAAATTCATGCTCAGTATCGACTGCTGCGAGCCGGAAAAGTTCTCCGCAGCCGGGTACGGCAAATACCGCCCCGTGGTCGATAATGATACCCCCGAAAACAGACGTATAAACAGACGTGTTGAAATAGTGTTCATCCGCAATGATGTCGATTTCAGCGATCCTGCCGTAGTGAAGGAACTGCTCGAAGCCGAATTCGGCGAATCGTTCGTCGGGATGAGCTCGGGCGACGAGGCTATCCCCGACCCCGAACCGACCGAGGAAGAGCTCGCAGCGGCAGAGGAAGCGGCTGCGGAGACAAGATCAGATATAGAATATGTGTCCAAGGATGAATATGTCATGGAGCACAGGGGAGAAGGATATGCCGGAGACGAAGAGTGACGGCGCTTTTCCCTTATCACAGGCTCAAGAGGTGAACGGATATGGCAGATGTATTGTCGCAGAAGCAGATAGATGAGCTGCTCAACAGCTTTAATCAGCAGGGCGACAAGGCTTTTGAGGAAATAGAGGAAAATACCGAAAAGATCAAGGTCTATGACTTTAAAATGCCGAAAAAGTTCACCAAGGAACAGCTGAAGGTCATAGAGAGCATCTTTGAAAACTATTCGCGTGTGCTTTCATCATATATCACGAGCCTTATGCGCCTTTACTGCAAGGTCGAGGTCATACAGATCGAGGAGCAGAGGTATTACGAATTCAATAACGCGCTTCCCGATTATGTGATGATGGCAATGATAAATATGGGCATAAAGGATGAAGATATCCTTGAGACCATAGGCATCATGCAGGTATCCAATCCGATCGCTTTCACCATGATGGACAGACTTATGGGCGGCGACGGCGCTTATACCGAGGTCAACAGGGATTTTACCGAGATCGAGGTCGGGCTGATGACCAATGTAATGACCAGAATGGCAAAGCTCCTCAAAGAGCCGTGGGGACAGTACATCGATCTTGAACCCGCACTCACCAATGTCGAGACGAATTCCCGCGTCATGCAGTCGATATCGCCCGATGAGGTAATAATACTTGTCATGCTCGAAATAGAGATCAAGGATGTCAAGAACACGATGTCGATATGTATCCCCGCTATAAATCTTGAATCCATAATGAGCAAGTTCGGCGACCGCTGGGCGAGAGAGACAAAGCGAATGGATCCCAAGAAGGAGGAGGAGCGCCGCCGCGGCATACTCGATACGATCAAGGATACAAGGCTGAAGATCGATGCGGTGCTTTGCGAGACCAAGGTGGATTTTTATGATATACTGACACTTCAGGTGGATGATGTCATCCCGCTGAATATGCCGATAGATAAAAATATTGCCGTGAAGATAGGAAACAGTATGTGGTTCGACGGCAAGCTCGGTGTGAAGGACAATAAAAAGGCAATAAAGATAGACAATGTCTATAAAGAATTGAGGTAGGGCAAATGAGCGAAGAAATCGTTGGCAGCTTCGGCGAGATGGAAAAGGACGCCATAGGTGAAGTCATGAACATCACTATGGGTTCTGCAGCTACCGCCGTGTCAAATATGCTCAGCGCCAAGGTCTGGATCACTACGCCGCAGGTAAGCGTGGTAAAGATCGGGGATCTGTCCTATCCGGAGCTCGAACCTTCGATCCATGTAAGGATAGAATATACCCTGGGAGTCACCGGTCAGAATGTGCTCGTGCTGAAACAGAAGGACGTACAGCTCATACTCGATCAGCTGATGGGACTTCCGCTCGAGGTCACGGATGACTTTGAATTTGACGAAATGAATATATCCGCCGTGTGCGAGGTCATGAACCAGATGATGGGCGCATCGGCGACGGCACTGTCGGAACTTATAGAGACACCGATAGATATATCGACTCCGCAGGCGCTGGTACAGGAAAAGGATGCGGAAAATTTAGTCAATCCCTACGGAGACAATCCCGATGAAGAAGTCGTGCAGGTAAAGTTCAATCTTACCATAGACGGTGTTATCGAATCGGAATTCATATCCGTGCTTTCAATAGATCTCGCAAAGGAAATGGCATCCAAGATGCTTGCGGGATATAACTCGTCGATGGATGCACCGCCGGAACCCGAACCGGCAGCAGACAGCTCGGGCGGCAAGATGATGAGCCAGGACGAGATAGCGGCGCTCCTTGCGGGAGCGGGTGCGGGGGGCATACCTCCCGAGCCCGACAGATCCTCGGTCGATGCGGTGGCGTCCGCAGGCTCCGGCTCCTCGGGCGGCGCGCTCAGTCAGGATGAGATAAATGCTCTTCTGTCAGGCGCAGGCTCATCTCCCGAACCGGCATCTCAGCCGGCACCGGCACAGCAGGCACCGATGCAGCAGGCCCCACCTGTGCAGCAAGCTCCTATGCAGCAGGCTGCTCCGATGCAACAGGCTGCTCCGATGCAGCAAGCTCCGCCGATGCAGCAAGCACCGATGCAGCAAGCCGCACCTGTGCAGCAAGCTCCGATGCCCGGATATGGGTATCAGCAGCCGTACGGATATCCTCCGCAGATGGCATACGGATACCCGCCGCAGATGCAGCAGAGCAGTCAGCAGGCACAGCGGCCGCCCGTCAATGTACAGGCGGTGCAGCTTAAAAGCTTCGATGATTACAGGAATGCTTCACTTACGGACGATCAGAACGACAATCTGAAGCTGCTGATGGGAGTGCCGCTGAATGTAACAGTCGAGATAGGCTCTACCATAAAGAAGGTCAAGGAGATACTTGATTTTTCGCAGGGCACGATCATAGAGCTCGAACGTCAGGCGGGAGCGCCTGTAGATGTCATAGTAAACGGACATCTGGTAGCAAAAGGCGATGTTGTCGTCATAGATGATAATTTCGCCGTCAGGATCACGGAAATAATGAAATCCAAATTCTTGGATAATTTAGATAAGGAGTAATACAACATGGATAAGAAGATTTTGCTGGTCGACGATGCTGCATTTATGAGGATGATGATCAAGGACGCTCTCACAAAGAACGGCTATACCAATATCATCGAAGCCGCTGACGGTGAGATAGCGTGCAATACCTATGCCTCCGAAAAGCCCGATCTTGTTATAATGGATATAACCATGCCCAATAAGACAGGTATCGAGGCGCTCCGCGACATAAAGAAATCCGATCCCGGTGCAAAGGTGGTAATGTGCTCTGCAATGGGACAGGAAGCAATGGTCGTAGAGGCTATAAAGCTCGGTGCGCTCGATTTTATCGTAAAGCCGTTCAAGCCCGACAGGATACTCCAGACCGTTCAGAAGATAATAGGCTGATCGCTGCCCTATGAGGGAGATCATCAGCGTATTTATCGCACTTGCCGCTGTTCTGGGGCTTATCGTGCTGACACTCTGGCTCACAAAAAAGCTGATGAGGAAATTCAATTTCGGCGGGGGCGGGAACGGCATCGAGATAATCTCGGTATGCGGCATAGGTCAGGATAAGACGCTCGTGGCAGTCAGGGCAGGGAACAGAAAGCTGCTGCTCGGCGTCACCCCGGGCGGGATAAATGTCCTTTCGGAGCTTTCCGACGAGGATATTTCCGCAATGACTGCCGATAACAGCACCGGTATGCCTAAAAAAAGCTTTGCCGAGCTGCTCGTTGAAAATACCGCCAAGGTACTGAAAAAGGAAGATCCTTTCACGGACGTGACGGATAATAAAAAGGACGGTAAGCTGTGATGAACGGGATCTTTGCAAAATTCTGTGCGGCGGCCGTGAGTATTGCTGTGTTCTGCGGCGTGCCGGGTACGGGTATGCGTGCCTGTGCGTATGAGCCGGAGACAATGGTCACGCAGGTGTCGGGATATGACGCCGCGGCGCCGGGAGACAATACTGTAACGGCTGCGGCGGATGACGAAGCACGGGTGGAGGATATAATCTCACGGACAAACGTGGATGAATCCGATACCGACGATGATGACGAGTATTCCAATCCGCGTGATGAAGCGGATACGATACTCGAATATCTCGATGTGAACAACAGCTCGAATACGCTCGATCTTATCATACTGATAACGCTGCTGACGCTTGCACCGTCACTGCTCGTTATGCTGACCTGCTTCACGCGGTTCATCATATCGTTCTCTATGCTGAGGAATGCAATGGGTCTTCAGCAGACGCCGCCCAATCAGGTGCTGGTGGGACTGTCGCTGTTCCTGACGCTTTTTGTGATGTCGCCCGTGTTCGCCGAGATAAACGAGACTGTGTATGTGCCGTATAAAAACGGAGAATATACCACGGTCGAGGCGCTCGGACAGGCTTCAAAGCCGATAAAGACATGGATGCTCAAGAATACCTCGAACGATTCCATGTCGTTCTTCATAAACCTCACGGACAGCGCCGAGGAGCTTGAATCACAGAACGATGAGGAATTTGTCGAAAAGGTGCCGTTCACGACGGTAGTACCCGCGTTCATACTCAGCGAGCTGAAAACAGGCTTTCAGATAGGATTTTTGCTGTATATACCGTTCCTTGTGATAGATATAGTTGTGGCGTCAACGCTCATGTCAATGGGTATGATGATGCTGCCGCCGACCACGATATCAATGCCGTTCAAGATCATGATGTTCGTTCTGGTGGACGGCTGGTCGCTGCTCATAGGCTCGCTCGTTTCGGGCTTCAATATGTAGCGGTGAGAGGATAAGGAGGCGGTGCTGTGAGCGAGGATATGATACTGCAGATATTCAAGGAAGCGCTTTTTCTCGTTTTCAAAATAGCAGGACCGCTTCTTCTGATAAGTATGCTCGTGGGACTTGTGATCGCCATAATACAGGCGGCAACACAGGTGCATGAGCAGACTCTGACCTTCGTGCCGAAGGCGATAACTATAGTTGTGCTGCTTCTGGTGCTGGGTTCGTTCTATATGTCATCTATCGAAAGCTTTATAGATTATATATTTGACATAATCGCACAGGTGTGCCGGCATGAGGGTGTTGTCGCTGCGGCTGTGCTGAGTGCGGTGTGATCCCTATGATAGCTATCGACAGCAGATTCTGGGAGATACTTATCGCCGACTGGGATGTGAAGATCCTCGTGTTTGCGAGGATGCTGGGGGTATTTGCCTTCACCCCGATACTTTCGAGAAATAATTTCCCCGTCATAGCAAAGGTCGGCGTTTCGGTGTTCCTGACATATATCCTCACGCTGAGCATGGCGCTCACCGAGGTGGATACGGGAAATACCATAGGCACGTATGTCATAGTGGTGCTAAAGGAGATGTTCGTCGGTCTGGTCGTCGGATTCCTGATGAATATGTTCATCTATTCGATACAGATCGCGGGCGATATAATGGATTCGCAGTCGGGCATAGGCATGGCAAAGGTGTTCGACCCCGCGACAAGGGTGCAGATGTCGATATTCGGCACCTTCATCTCGTTTCTCATATATATGTATTTTTTTGCCACGAATTCGCATTTTACGCTCATAAAGATATTTATGAGCTCATACGATATCGTCCCGCTCGGATACGATACACCGATCAATCCCGAGCTGGGTATGATAATAGCGCAGTTTTTCAATCAGATAATGATACTGATGATGAAGCTCGCACTTCCGATAATCGCCGTTGAGATGATAATGCATTTCAGCATGGGCGTGCTTATGAAGGTAGTCCCGCAGATACAGATAATGGTCGTCAATATCCAGCTGATGGTGACGATAGGCTTTCTGACACTGTTCATAATCGCCGCGCCTATCAGCGAATTTATAGATAATTATGTTGCGCTGATGCTCGAAAATGCTGAAAGCATAATAACCGAGATATTGGCATGACCTCCCGTAAGGAGCAGTAAATGGCAGAGAACGAAAACGGCGAAGAAAAAACCGAAATGCCCACCGCGAAAAAGCTTCGTGACGCGCGGAAAAAAGGGCAGGTAATGAAAAGTCAGGATGTCGTTTCGGTCGTGTTTTTGCTGATAACCTTTGCTGTACTGAGGATATCGGCAAAGCTCACCTACAAGGTGATCGCCGAAAGCACCGAATACTGGCTGCTGCTGTGCGGCGCCGGTATCGGTACGGATAATACCGTTGACGGCGATCTTGTGTACCGCACGATGATCCTCAGGATGATGAAGACGATAGCTGTATCATGTCTGCCGGTGATGTTAGTGTCAATGGTGGCGACTATAGTTGCCACGGGAGCGCAGACAAGATTTCTTATAAGCGCAGAATCTATAAAATTCAAGCTCAGCAAACTCAATCCCCTCGAAGGGATAAAAAAGATGTTCTCCGGCAAGGCACTGTTCGAGCTGGCGAAATCGCTGCTGAAATTCATAGTCATAGCCGCTGTGGTTTATGCCTATATCAAGGACAAGATGGGCGAGGTCGCAAGGACGATGGATATGGAGCCCGCTCAGGGAATGGCGTTCATAGCCCAGTCGGTATACGACATAGTCATGAGGATAGGCGTCATATTCATAGCGATCGCAGCGATAGATTTCTTCTATCAGCGATACAGCTTCACCAACGATATGAAGATGACCAAGCAGGAGGTCAAGGACGAATACAAGGAGACAGAAGGAAACCCCACTATAAAGGGCAAGCGCAAGCAGAAGCAGTACGAACTGCATAATCTTATGATGCAGGACGTAAAGGGCGCCGATGTCGTTGTAAGGAACCCTACGCATTTTGCAGTTGCACTGAAATATGACCCCGATGTCCGCGATGCGCCGTTCGTGGTCGCCAAGGGAGCGGACAGGGTCGCAGCACGCATCATAGCCGAGGCCGAAAGGAACAAGGTCACGGTCGTTGAAAATATACCGCTCGCAAGAGCATTGTACGAAAAGGCGGAGCTCAATGACGAGATACCCTACGATTTCTACCATGATGTCGCAGAGGTGCTGAATTTCGTCTATGAGCTGGAAAACAGAAAGCCGCCGAGAGCCAAAAAGCGCAGCACCGGACAGTAATAATGGTGTGCGCCGTAATACCGTGGGAGAAAGGCAGGTTACGGAAGGACATTGAATTTTGATCTGAGAAAATTTTTCAATGATAATTTTATAACCGTATTCGTGATCCTTGCCGTTTTTCTCATCATCATCCCGCTGCCGACTATCCTGCTTGACGGATTTTTCGCGCTGAATATCGGGATATCGGTGCTGATACTTATCATAACCATGAATATCAAGGATCCGCTGGAATTTTCGATATTCCCGTCGCTGCTCCTTATCACTACGATATTCAGACTGGGACTCAATATATCCTCGACAAGGTCGATACTCGCAAATAACGGCAATGCAGGCAATATAATCAAGGCGTTCGGGCATTTCGTAATGCAGGGCAACGCCGTTGTCGGATTTGTCGTGTTCATACTTATAACGGTCGTGCAGATGGTAGTCATCACCAAGGGTGCGGAGAGAGTTGCGGAGGTAACCGCAAGATTCACCCTCGATGCTATGCCCGGTAAGCAGATGGCTATAGACGCCGACCTCAATCAGGGCGTCATAGATGATGCACAGGCAAGAAAGCGCCGTGAGAATATCCAGCGCGAATCCGATTTCTTCGGCGCGATGGACGGTGCTTCCAAGTTCGTAAAGGGAGATGCCACATTCTCGATAGTCGCCGCAGTGGTAAATCTGCTCGGCGGCGCGATAATGGGTCTTGTTTACGGAAATATGGACATAACCCAGATAATAAGCACATATTCGATGGCAACGGTCGGCGACGGGCTCTGCTCGCAGATACCGTCACTGTTGATATCGGTGTCAATGGGTATGATAGTCACAAGAGGCGCCGCCGAAGAGGATCTCAATGATGAGGTCGTCGGGCAGTTCAAGGCACAGCCGAGAGCACTGCAGATCGGCGGAGCGGTCATCGTGGCGATGATGCTGATACCGGGCTTCCCGAAGATACAGATGATAGTTGTAGGCGGCGTGATGATCGCCGTAGGTATCATCGCGGCAAGATCCGGAGCTGCTGTGGAGACGGAGGTCAAGGCGCAGCAGCAGGAAATGGCGGAAAACAAAGAGGCTATTTCCGAAATGGAATACTACAAGGATATCGACAATGTGTACAAGCTGCTCAATGTCGAGCCTATAGAAATGGAATTCGGCTATTCGCTGATCCCGCTGGCTGATGAGAGCGCGGGCGGAACACTTATCGAGCGTGTTGTTATATTCCGCAAGCAGTTCGCACAGGAAATGGGCATGGTCTTCCCGTCCGTGAGGATGAGGGACAATCAGCATATCAACCCGAATCAGTATGTCATAAAGATACGCGGAGAGGTCGTCGCGCAGGCGGAGATACTTATGGATCATTTCCTCGCGCTCGACAGCGGCAATGTCACAAAGGAGATCGACGGCATAGATACTATCGAGCCCGCCTTCAAGATACCCGCAAAATGGATAGCCGCAGAAAACAAGATAGCCGCGGAGATCGCTGGGTATACGCTGATCGACCCGACATCGGTAATGATAACGCATCTTTCCGAGGTGATAAAGAGCCACGCCTACGAGCTTCTCTCCAGACAGGATGTCAAGACGATGCTCGACAAGCTCAAGGAGACAAATCCTGCGATAGTGGACGATACAGTACCGAATATCGTTTCGATAGCGTATCTCCACAAGGAGCTTTGTCTGCTGCTTAAAGAGAACGTTCCGATACGCGATCTTCAGACGATACTCGAAACGCTCTCCGATAATCAGAACAATATGAAAGATATTGATATAACCAACGAATATGTGCGTCAGGCGCTCAAAAGAACGATCACGCACAGATTTGCTGATGCCGGTCAGATACGTGTCCTCACTCTCGATACCGAGACCGAGAACAAGATCGTTGCATCGGTCAAGAAATCCGATCAGGGCTCATATCTCGCAATGGAGCCGCAGGCTATACAAAAGCTCATAACGGCGCTCAACGAGCAGATCGAGAGGGTAAGGGACGTTATACCGTCGCCGATAGTGCTCACATCACCGATCGTCAGGATATATTTCAAGAAGATGATAGATCAGTTCATGCCGGAGCTTACGGTGCTGAGCTTCAATGAGATAGACAATTCTGTGCAGATACAGGCTGTCGGGAATATAGCTATATAGCTATATAGCAATATGATCCCGGAGCCTCGTAAGTGAGGTGAGAGTCTTATGCGGGAGGAATACGGCAGCGCTGCTCTGAAGGACAAGTCCACAGAGGAGCTTTTTGAGGAATACCGCCGTACCAGGAGCAAGGCTCTTCGCAACGAGATCGTGCTCAGGAGCATGGGGATCGTGCGCTATGCGGCGCTTTCCACAAGGAAGATGTACAGGAAATATTCCGAGACGGAGGATATAGTCAACGAAGCGACAATAGCGCTTATGTATGCCGTGGACAGCTTCGATCCGTCCAAGAACACCAAATTCGAGACGTATGCGTCTATCCGCGTAAGAGGCGCGATAATAGACTATATCCGCAGGCAGGATATAATACCGCGCACCGTGCGCAAATTTGCCAAGGAATACGATACGGCCTATACAAGGCTGTATGAAAAGCTCGACAGGGAGCCGCTGCCCGGGGAGCTCGCCGCGGAACTGAACGTTCCGGTGAGCAAGCTCGACAGCATGGCGGCACAGACCGCAGCCGCAAATGCTCTTTCCTTTGAGGAGATAGTGTTCGACAGCGGTGTGGATATACCCGATACCAACGGCGGCTCAATGGCAGGCTGGGAGCCGGAAAAACGGCTTCTGAACGGCGAGATGAGGGATATACTCGCTTCTGCGATAGACAAGCTGAAGGAGAAGGAACGCCTTGTCGTCACGCTTTATTATTACGAAAAGCTGAAATATTCCGATATCGCGGGTGTCATCGGCGTTTCGGAATCTCGTGTATGTCAGATACATTCCGCAGCCGTGATACATCTGAAGGATGCATTGAAGGAATATCTGTAATATACAGCACTTAAAATGCAGCTTCCGATGTGAGATATGCAGCAGGAAAGGAACGTGGGAATATGCTGAGAGGATATTATACCGCAGCCAACGGCATCATAAATGAACAGCGTATCCTTGATATAATATCTAACAACCTCGCAAATGTCAAAACTGCGGGATATAAGGCGGATACCGCTATCCCTACCACCTTCGCGGAGAACCTGCTGATGATAAACGGCAAGCATTCCGAGACAGGCACTATCCGCTACCGCACGATACAGTCTACATACAGCCTGCTCGAACAGGGGACGCTCGCAGATACGGGCTCCAACCTTGATATTGCGATAATCGGTCCCGTGTATTTCAATATAGAGAGCTATACCGACGGCAGGACGCTGCTCACCAAGGACGGACAGTTCGATATCGACAATGAGGGCTTTCTTGAGCTCGGCGGATGCGGCAGGGTGCTCGATGAGAACGGTGCGCCGATAGATATAGGCACATCCGATTTTTCGATCACCGAGGATGGCGTCATAACTACAGCTGACGGCAGACAGTATACTCTCGGACTTTCCTATATAGAGGATTATACCGATGTCGAAAAGGTGGGAGACAATCTCTTTTCACCGTATCAGAACGCGCCTGCGGGGAATATCCCCGATGATGTGCGGTATTCGCTGCGTCAGGGGTGGTATGAGCGCTCCAATGTAGATGTGGCGGATGAGATGATAAAGTCGCTCGATGCGAACAACGTATGGAACGCGAACCGACAGGCTCTTACGATAATGAACAGTATAAATCAGATCGCCTGCAACGATCTTATGAAAAAGGCATGATGCCGTAACAGGCAGAAAGGCATAGTATGGGAAGAATAGGATATCATACCGCATCATCTGCGGTGATAGCGTATCAGCTCGGTCTGGACGTGACGGCGAATAATATAGCCAATGTCAATACGAACGGCTTCAAGGCTTCACGCGCGGATTTTGCCGATCTTATATATACCGAAAGAAACAACCGAAACGAAGAGACGCAGTACGGCCACGGCGTCAAGGTCGATAAGACGAATATGCTGTATGAGCAGGGGATATTGAAGCATACCGAACGCAAGCTCGATTTTGCTGCGCTCGATGACGGCTTTTTCGGTGTGCGCACGCTCGGCGGCGATATGATGTACACCAAGGACGGAGCGTTTTATATCAACGTAACGGACAATACCCTCAGGGATTCCAACGGATCTTATGTGCTCGACTACAGCGGCAACGAGATAACGGTGCCGTATATCGACGGGCTGCCGGATTATGACGCTATACGCGAGGCTGTGGGGATATTCACCTTTCAGAATCCTTACGGGCTCGATCAGCAGGGCAGGAACTACCTTGAAGCGACCGAAAGCAGCGGAGAGGCTGCCGCAGCGCCGCAGATAAAGAAAAAGCAGGGCTATGTGGAGGCATCCTCTACCAATATAGCCAATGAAATGACTCAGGTAATAGAATATCAGCGTGCTTTCCAGCTCAATACTAAAATGATCCAGCTCCACAACGAGCTTGAGGAAAAGATCAACAGTCTGAGATAAGGCTTTTTATATAAATAATCGGAGATGATCACTTTTGGCTCTTGAAAAAATAGAACAGCTCAACGATGTACAGATAGATACATTGAAGGAGATAGGCAATATCGGGCAGGGAAACGCCGCAAGCGCTCTTTCCTCAATAATGGGGAAGATGATAGATATTTCCGTGCCGAATGTAAAGATACTTGATTTCGATAAGACCGTGAAGTATCTCGGCGGCGAGGAACAGCTCGTGGTCGGCATACTTTTCGGGATAACAGGCGAGATAAACGGGATGCTCATACAGGTGCTCTCCGAAACTGCCGCCTGCGGAATGGTAAATCCGCTCATGAACGATAATATAAGCTCTCTCTCAGAGCTTAACAATATGAACCGTTCCTGCCTTGAAGAGATCGGGAATATCCTTGCAGGCTCGTATATCAATGCGATAGCTTCCCTTACGGGCATGACTATAGATATTTCCGTTCCGAGCCTCACGATAGATATGGCGGGGGCAATACTCAGCGTACCCGCAGTAAAGTTCTCCATGATAGGAGATAAGGTGCTTCTGATAGATGATAGCTTTATCATAGACAACGGTGAATTGAAGAGCAATATCATACTTATCCCCGAGATAGAATCGTTGTCCGTATTATTTTCAAAGCTTGGAGTAGGGAATTAATGGGAACGATAAACGTAGGAATATCAGACCTTAATATCGCGCGGGAGCCTGATGTGCTGGCTACATATGCATTGGGCTCGTGTGTCGGGATATGTCTGTATGATGAAAAAATAAAGCTGGCGGGGCTTGCGCACATCATGCTGCCATGGAGCGCTGAGGCTTCTAATACGGGCGACAATGCACGCCGTTTTGCCGATACCGGCATAACCGAGCTTATTTCGATGATGTGCCGCAACGGTACGTCTGTGAACAAGCTCACCGCGAAGATAGCGGGCGGAGCGCAGATGTTCAAGACCAAGTCTGCCGTTTTCAATATCGGCGACAGAAATGTTGCTGCCGTGAAAAAGGTGCTTTCGTCGTATAAGATACCGATAATCGCCGAGCAGACAGGCGAGAATTACGGAAGAACGGTGTTCTTTTACAGTGCCAACGGAAAAATGGAGATAAGAGCTGCTACAAGGCCGACAATAATAGTATAAATACAAACGGCGCATCCCAACGGGATGCGCCGTTATTTTGTTTTATTAAGCAGACATTATGTAGACTTGCGAAGAAGAGAGCCTGTTCTTTTTATGGAATATTTTATCCCCGCAACGGTCTCGAGCAGTCCGCAGAACTTGTCCACCATGATGATGACAACAGTCTCACGGTAGCGCGGGAGTGCGATATTCAGCGGGAACATATGCTTTTCTATGATATCGCATTCGAGCTCGCTGAGCAGAAAATGCTGCTTTGCGTTCGCAAGAGCGGTCGCTGCGTGGGTGAAGCCGTGAAGACGTTCTCCCTTTTCGACTACGTGAGTGTGCCAGTCATAGAGGAACAGGTCGTGAAGAAGTCCCGCACGCGCTCCGGCACGGGCATTGAGCGAAAACAGTTTGCATATGAGGTAGTTATAATAGGATACATTGACACAATGCTGGAATGTGCTCGTGGAGCCGTGCTGGGTGTAATCTTTCATACGGCACACGACATCGCTTTCCATAAGATCGGAAACGAGGGAAAGATATTCCTCCGAGTCGGGGTTTACTGTGGACAGGTCAACTTTTGAACCTATTGCTTTAAGCATATATATGCATTCTCCTGACTTTGTCTGAGGCGGTATTATTGCTGCAAGCAGCAATGTTGCAGCGAACAGTCTGATATATAAAGTATACAGTTAAATTATAAATCGCGCAATGTGCAGGGTGTACGATTTATGAACGAAAACTTTGTGAACTCTATACAAAATTATGCGCTTTGCTGGGATGATATGTCTTTTGGGGTAACACAAAGGTTACATAGGACATCGGGATACCTTTAAATAAAATCCGTTATGAAATAATATTTGGTTTGGTCAATGTGCATTAAAAAACTGTCATAAATTGTTTTAATTATTCTATATCTTTTTTTGCTGTGGGTGTTGCAATTTCGGGAGCATTGGTGTATAATGGTATCAAAGTGGTGAAGAGTGTATTGAAAGTGGTGAGAAGTGGGGAAATTCAACCCACGTTTCAACAGCGTGTTGAAAATGCCGTATTTCCGCCGCTTTCAGAATATCATGAAAAGGAGGTAACAGCAATGGCGCAGGCGCTCATGGGTACATATGAACATACGATAGATGCCAAGGGCAGAATGGCTTTCCCGACCAAGCTCCGCGAACAGCTCGGCGACGCCTTTGTTATTACCATTGATCCTTCGGGATGCCTTTTCGTATACTCGAACGAGGAATGGGAATCCTTCACTGAAAAGATAAAGGCTCTTACCGGAACTGCTGCAAAGGCAGCTGTCAGAAAGCTCTATGCGAACGCTGTCAGCGCCGAGGCAGACAAGCAGGGAAGAGTATTGATACCGCAGAAGCTGCGCGAATACGCGGGACTTGTCCATGATGTCACCGTGATAGGGAATTTGAATCACGCCGAGATATGGGACAGCCTCAGATTCGCAGAGCAGGAGGCAAGATTCTCCGACGAGGAGCTCGCCGCTGCGCTTGACAGCATAGCGTTCTGATATAATGGAATTTTCACACAGACCCGTGCTGCTCAGGCAGTGCATAGAGGGACTCGATATAGACCCGTCCGGGACTTACCTTGACGGGACCTGCGGAGGGGCGGGGCATTCGCTGAGGATAGCCGAAAAGCTCACAGACGGCAGGCTCATAGGGATAGACCGTGACCCGGAGGCGGTAAAAACAGCGTCCGAACGGCTGAAGGGATATAACGCTCTGGTCGTGAAGGGGAATTTCTCCGAGGTGCGCGAGATCTCCGAAAGACTCGGCATCAGCGGGTATGACGGGATACTGCTCGATCTGGGAGTGTCCTCCTATCAGCTCGACAACGGCGAGAGGGGCTTTTCCTATAACTACGACGCGCCGCTCGATATGAGGATGTCGGGAGAAGGGATATCTGCCGCGGATATCGTGAACGGATATTCTGCCGAAAGGCTCGCACAGATACTTTCCGAATACGGCGAGGAACGTTTTTCCTTCCGTATCGCAAGGAATATCGTATCGGCACGCGAAAAAAAGCCCGTGGAAACGACCTTCGAGCTTGCGGATATCGTGAAAGCGTCCATACCCGCGAAATTCAAGAGGGAAAAGAATCCCTGCAAAAGAACGTTTCAGGCTATAAGGATCGCCGTGAACGGCGAGCTTGACAGCCTTGACCATGCACTCGACGATATGTTCGAGCTGCTCTCTCCCGGCGGAAGGCTGTGTATAATCACGTTCCATTCGCTGGAGGACAGGATGGTGAAGCAGCGCTTCGCATCGTTCTGTACAGGATGTGTGTGTCCTCCGGATTTCCCGCAGTGCGTATGCGGCAGAAAGCCGAGAGGAAGGCTCATAAACCGCAAACCTATAGTTGCGGATGAAGAAGAACTTGCAGAAAATAACCGCAGTCACAGCGCAAAGCTAAGGATAATAGAAAAACTCATGCCGGAGCCGCCGTCGCCGACAGCGATATGACGGACAGGCAGAGCGGAAGTGTAAAGGAGTGACAAGATATGGCCGACAGAAGAAGAGGAGCAGCACACGCATACGACGTAAGCATTGCCGATCCGAGGGATGAACGGATAGGCTACAGCACTCCGTCGCATTCGAGCGCAGGGATAACGCATTCGGTAAGACGCGATGAGGCTCAGGGCACATATCTTAAAATAATGGTCGTTGTTGCACTGTCATTTCTTATGCTTTATGCAGTCGTTGATTCCAAGCTGCAGGCAAAGCAGATAAGGGATCAGATCAACGAGGAGCAGAAAGTGGTGGATGTTCTCAGAAGCGAGAAGATCCGTATGCAGACCGAGATAGAGAGCAAGAGCTCGATGAGATCGGTAGAGGAATATGCCGAAAATATCCTCGGTATGCAGAAGCTCGAAAAGTCGCAGTGCGAATATGTAAGTCTTGAAAGCGGCAATGTCATCGAGATACCCGAAAACAACGATAATATATTCGTGAAGATAAAGACGGCATTCTCGGAATTTCTGGATTATATCAGGGGATAATATATTATGGCTTTCTGCTGTACGTATGTGCAGCAGAGGGCATATATATGCCGTGAGAAAAATAAAATTATATAGCAGGCTGCATGGGTTTGCAGCCTTTTGTTTTCTGAAAGGAGCAGCAGATCAATGGGCAGAAACGGCAGAAAAACGCCCGCATATAACCGCCCCGATGCAAAAATGCGCAGGCGCATGACCGTGATCGGGGTCGCACTTACTGCGTTTACGGTATATATCGTTGGTGTTCTGGCTCATACGTCACTGACCGAAAACGCAAAGTATGAGACCTTTGCCAACGAGAACCAGTTCAAGAGCACAACAGTTAAGGCGAACCGCGGCAGTATATACGACAGCACGGGAAAGATACTCGCTCAGTCCGCAACGGTGTATACGCTTATAGTCGATCCGTATCTTTTCAATCAGCTCGACAATACCACTCTTCATACTGAGGAAGAGGAGGAGCAGTACCCCGGCGGCAAGGGGATCACCGAAAGACAGCGCCAGATAAACGCCGTGGTCGATATCATAAGCGAACAGGTGACGACTACAGACCGCAGCGAGCTGAGAAAGACCATAGAGGATACCATAAAGAAGGATCCTAACTGCAGGTGGCTGAAGGTCGCGACACAGGTGGAAAAGCCCGCAGCCGATGCCGTTTTGTCGCTGATGGTGGAAAAAAAGCTCGCAAACAGCATAATCTATACCGAAACGGATACCAAGAGATACTATCCGCAGAGCGAGCTCGCTTCATCGGTCATAGGCTTTACGAACTATGACGGCGACGGTATATACGGCGTAGAGGCGTACTATAACGATTATCTCGCGGGAGTTGACGGCAAGGTCATCACCGCGACCGACGCCAAGGGCGAGGAGATGCCTTACAAGAACGACAAGGAATACAGCGCCAAGGACGGCAGTTCGGTATACCTCACACTTGATATGACGCTGCAGTACTATGTCGAGAAATATCTTTCGCAGGCGGTAAATGATTATGATATCCGCAACCGTGCGACTGCGATAATGATGGATGTCAATTCGGGCGCGATACTCGCAATGGCGACCTGCCCCGGATTCGATCTCAACGACCGCAATTCGATATACGCAGCCAAGGATCAGCTCGAGCTGGCGGCAATAGAGGACGACAAGGATCTTTACGACAAGACCTATACCGAGCTGCGCGAAAAGCAGTGGAAGAACAAGGCTGTCGGCGAGACGTATTATCCCGGCTCGGTATTCAAGGTCATCACAGGCTCCGCTGCCCTTGAGGAAAAGGTTATCAGCGTGAATACGGTATTTACCTGCAATCATACTATCCATGTTGCGGACTGGGATTTCCACTGCTGGTACGCCGGGTCACACGGTCCGCTCGATTTTCAGCGCGCTATGACCGTATCCTGCAACCCGTACTTCATACAGGTGGGTCAGGCGCTCGGCGGCACAAAGTTCTGCAATTATGTCAAGGCGTTCGGCTTTACCGAAAGAACGGGGATAGATCTCCCCGGCGAAGCGGACAGTATATATGTACATCCCGAGAATATGGGACCTGTTGAGCTCGCGTCCTGCTCCTTCGGTCAGTCCAACAGGATTACTCCGATACAGATGGTGACTGCGTATGCCGCTGTGGTGAACGGCGGATATCTCGTAAAGCCGTATGTTGTGAGCAAGATAGTCGATTCAAACGGCAATATCATAAAGACAGCAGAAAGAACAGTCAAAAGACAGGTCATCTCGGAGGAGACATCCGCTCAGATGAGACAGGTGCTCGAAAATGTCGTGAGCGGCAACGGCGGCGGAAATGCCTATATCAAGGGCTACCGCATCGGCGGAAAGTCAGGCACGGCACAGAATCAGGAAAAGAATCTCCACCTCCCGGCGGATATATACTATATGTCGTCCTACTGCGGCTTTGCGCCCGCGGACGATCCGGATGTGATACTGCTCGTTGTGGTTGATGAGCCTATGGGTATCGATGCAAACGGTCAGCAGACCTATTACGGCAGCGTTACCGCCTGCCCCGTTGTCACATCGGTATTCAAGGAGGCGCTCCCGTATCTCGGCTATTATCCCGAATATACCGCGGAGGAGCTTGCCGCAATGGACGTTACCGTGCCTTCCGTAGAGGGACAGGATGTTGAAAGAGCGGAAGCATCGCTTTCCGAGCTCGGGCTTGAGAGCGTTGTTGTCGGCTCGGGCAGATCGGTCATAGCGCAGATGCCGTCAAGAGGCGCATCTGTTCCGCATGAGGGCAAGGTGATACTCTATACCGATGAGGATTATGAAACGGAGTACGCAACGGTGCCGAATGTTATAGGCTGCTCGCTTTCCGAGGCAAACAGGCTGCTTTCCGAAGCGAACCTCAATTTCAGGTCGGGCGACGGCGCCGCGAACCATTCGGGAGCGGTCGCAAGCTCACAGAGCTATTATTACGGGGATGTCGTTCCGATAGGAACGGTCGTCGAGGTGTACTTTACCGTCAAGGACGAAGGATAATCGGCTATGAAAGGACTGGTCATAAAATGAAGTTAGGAGCATTGCTTGACGACGCTGTGCAGGGCATGAAGGATGCCGTTATAAGGAATATACGAGAGGATGCCGAAGTCACGGGCATCACCGATGATACACGCAGCTTTGAGAGCGGCATGATATTCGTATGCACGGCAGGCAGGAACTTCGACGGACACGAAGCCGCTGCCGAAATGATGGAAAAGGGCGCAGTATGCGTTATCTGTGAGCGTGATATCGGGCTTGAAGGGGATATGGTGCTCGTGCCCGATGCAAGAAGGTTTTACGGGCTGCTGTGCGCGGCATGGTTCGGTCATCCCGAGCGGAAGCTGAAGCTCATAGGCGTCACAGGCACCAACGGCAAGACCACTATGGCAACGATGATAGCGTCTGTGCTTTCCAGCAGCGGGAGAAGTGTCGGCTTTATCGGCACGACGGGCGTGCAGATAAACGGGAAGGATGTCGAACGCGATGAATCCACCCCGACTACTCCGCGTGTATCCGAGCTTTACGGGCTTTTCGCAAAAATGGCTGATGCAGGCTGTGAATATGCAGTCATGGAGGTATCTTCATTCGCCCTCGAACAGAACAGGATAGGTCCTGCGGTGTACGAAGCGGCGGCATTTACCAATCTTACCCGCGATCACCTTGATTATCACGGCGATATGGAAAATTATTATCTTGCCAAGAAGAAGCTTTTCACATCGCACTGCAAAACGGCATATATAAACATCGACGATCCTTACGGCGAAAGACTGTATAACGAGACGGGATGCAGAAAGCTCTCGTATTCGGATAAGCGCACGGCATCGGTATATGCTTCGGACGTGCATACAGCCGACGACGGAATGGCGTTCACCTACAATGATACAGAGACGGGCAGAGCATATCCCGTGAAGATAAATATGCTCGGAGCATACAACGTATCAAACGCCGTTGCCGCTATAGGGATATGCACGGCTGTCGGACTGGCGGCAGAAGAGGCTGTCCGTTTGCTGTCGGTATTCCCCGGTGTGCGCGGCAGATGCGAGATAATACCGACAAAGCGCGATTTTATGATAATATGCGATTATGCGCATTCACCCGATGCACTGGAGAATATGCTCCCGGTGATAAAGGAAAATACCGCAAACAGACTTATATGTCTGTTCGGCTGCGGCGGCGACCGCGACCGCACAAAGCGCCCGCTCATGGCGAAGGCTGTGGAAAGATACGCGGATCATATCATAGTGACATCGGATAATCCGCGCAACGAAGATCCGGAGGCTATCATAGACGAGGTG
>JAILFE010000244.1 GCA_024697725.1 Oscillospiraceae bacterium | reverse complement strand
TAATGTTCATATTTTCAACCCTTCTTAATACATACAATAAAGAGTCCTTGATTATTTCTGAAATATATGATATAATAATACTGCTTTTATTGCTGAATAACACATCAAGGAGTTGATTTTATGAGTGAAGCGGTAATACGGGATGTACATCCCGATGATGCAGAGAGACTTGTTCAGATCTACGCGCATTATGTCCTGAATACGGCGGTCTCATTTGAATATACTGTTCCGACAATCGAAGAATTCAGAGAACGAATCATAAAAACAGCGGCAAATTATCCATACCTCGTCTGCACGCTGGATGACAGGATCGTCGGCTATGCATATGCCGGGGCATACAGCCCGAGACAGGCATACGACTGGACAGTAACAACATCCATATATGTTGATAAAGATCATCGCAGGAAAGGGATAGGGAGCCTGCTCTATGATGAATTGGAGATAAGACTTAAAGAACGCGGAACAGTAAACCTGCTGGCAGGAGTCGCCTCGTGCGAAGCTGAGGATGAGTATCTTTCCCACGACAGCAGCAAGTTCCATATCAGCAAAGGATATACTCAGGTGGCTCATATGAAGACCGTCGGCAAAAAGTTTGACAGGTGGTATGACCTTTTGTGGTATCAGAAGAAATTATAATTCCGGGCTGTAAACAGTCATTATAACATTCCGCCCTGAGATCCGGACATGATCTCCTGAAATACGTTGAGGGTATTACAGTGACCGCTGTAATACCCTCTTTTATTATCTTTATTCTGAGATACACTCGGAAAATACGGCTTTCAGTCTGTCAGTCCATTCCGGCTCTTTTTGCCGTAAAACACCAGAGCCGCCGCATACGCGAGAGCAAGCACAGCCGCAGCGATATAACTTACCGCCCAAGGCAGACCGAATCCTATTTTCGCATTGAATATATAGCTTGTGACGATGTACATATAGAACATCCCCGGCAGCAGAGCCATTATGAACGGCATTTTGTTCTTTACCATATATACGCTTATCATGGCAAAAGCGAATACCGCTATCGATTCATTCGCCCAGGAAAAATATCTCCAGAGCACATTGAAACCGCTCGCATTGGCTTTCGCATAGATCAGGATAGCCGCAACTATACCGAATATTATCACCGCAAGGATAAGATTGTTTCTTTTCTTTGTCGTGTCTATATGCAGAGCGTCCGAGATCATGATCCTCAGCGAGCGCAAGGATGTGTCACCCGATGTTATCGGCAGAACTATCACGCCGATTATAGCGATCACGCCGCCTATATTTCCGAGCATATCCTTTGCGACTATGCCGACCACGGAAGTCGCTTTGTCGTGAAGCATATCCTGTGTTGCAAGACCGAGATCCACAGCACCCATTGCAGCAGCAGCCCATACCATTGCGATAAAACCTTCAAGGATCATCATATTATAGAAGGTCATCCTGCCCTCGCGTTCATCCGACATTGTACGCGCGATGAGCGTTGCCTGTGTGGAATGGAATCCCGATACTATACCGCAGGCTACCGTCACAAAGAAGATCGGTATGAAATTATCACCGTACGGATTTACGAAAGAAAAACCCGTATCCCATAATTCATTGAGAGGATATCCCTTTATGAAAAGTCCGCCGAATACGCCGACTGCCGAAAGCAGCAGTATAGCGCCGAATATGGGATATATCTTTCCGATTATCTTGTCTATCGGAAGAAGCGTCGCAATTATGTAATAAGCGAATATCACTCCGTAAACTATCCACACGACGGGATTGGCAAGAGTGCTTTCGCTGCCGAGTATCTGCGTCACAAAGATATCTCCGGGCGTGTATATGAAGACAACTCCGACCAGCAGCATCAGCAGACACACGAAGATATTGTAGATCACATAGACATATTTCCCGAGAAACCGCTTTATAAGTGCGGGCATCTGATCTCCGTCATTCCTCACGGAGATCATTCCGCTCATATAATCATGGAATGCACCGCCTATCACACAGCCTATCGGAATGGTTATAAAAGCTATCGGACCGAACAATATTCCCTGTATCGGTCCGAGGATAGGTCCGGTACCTGCGATGTTCAGCAGTTCAATAAGACAGTTTTTCCATTTTTTCATCGGAACAAAATCCACACCATCGGATCTTTCGATCGCCGGAGTTTTCCGGTCGGTGGGCTTTATTACTTTTTCACAGATCCTTCCGTATATAAAAGCACCGATCATCAGAATTGAGATCCCAAGCAAAAATGTTATCATGTTATTCGCTTCCCGTAATTATTATTTTTTTACAGATATCGGGACTCTGTCAGATCCTTTGCAGATATATGCAAAGCTTTGCAGAGACCGAATGTACAATTTCTTATGTCGCTGACTATAAAAGTTTTACACCGAGCATAGTTATATCATCAAACTGCGGGGCTTCACCCACAAATTCATCGACCGACTTTTTCATATTCAGAAGCAGAGTTTTCGGGTCTGCCTGCGGGTCTTTATTCAGGGCATCGAGCATCCTGTCCGTTCCGAAAAGCATCTCTTCATCATTTGTGGCTTCAGCAACGCCGTCGGTATAAAGGAATAACGTTCCGCCCTTTTCGATCGTAAATTCATATTCCTTGTACTTTATCCCGTCAATGCCGCCTACGACAAATCCGTGCTTATCCCTGAACAGTTCAAACTTTCCGTCCGCTTTTTTCAGCATGGGATATTCATGTCCGGCGTTTGCCGCCGTGACCTTTCCCGTGGATATCTCAAGCACGCCCAACCATATAGTCACGAACATTTCTTCATCATTGTTCTTGCGTATCAGCTTGTTTGTCTGCTCAAGCACCTTTGAGGGACTTCCGCCCATCATAGCAAAGTTGCTGACAATGATCTTTGACATCATCATAAACAGTGCGGCAGGAACACCCTTGCCCGAAACATCCGCGATCACAAGGCCGAGATGATCGTCATCGAGCAGGAAAAAGTCATAGAAATCTCCGCCGACTTCCTTTGCGGGCGTCATTGAAGCAAATATGTCGATATCATTGCGCTCCGGGAACGGCGGAAAAATATTCGGCAGCATATCAGCCTGTATTCTGGTGGCAAGTTCAAGCTCTGCTCCGATGCGTTCCTTTTCGGCGGTTATCCTTGTTATCTGTTCAATGTAATCCCTCGTCCGCTCTGAAAGCTTTGCAAAGGACTCAGCAAGGACTTGTATCTCGTCATCGGTGCGGTAGATATCCTCCATCTCAAATGCAAGATCGGTGCCGCTTATCTCGGTGATGCGCCTTGTCATGTGTTCCACGGGCTTTACTATCCTGTCTGCGACAAAAAGCGCAGCAAATGTCCCAAGGATGAGTATCGCCGCTATCATAACAAGCGTGGTCTGTCTTGAATGAGCTGCACCATCATTGAATTTTAATGCCGCTTCATTGTTTATGCGGTCATATTCCGACAACATAAGCTGCGTCGGCTGCTCGGTGATATCCTTTTCAATAAACGAAACAACAGCCCAGCCGACCGTATTCATCGGAGAACCGGACATATAATAGTCCTTACCGTTCACATTCACGATCCTGAGCTCTGTCTGTTCTGAGAGCGCAGCCGAAACAAAATCCGCAAGCTCCTTATCCGGGGAATTTCTGATATCCCCCGCCTTATCAGACAGCTCAGCCGTGAATACACCGTTGTTCTCAGGGGCAAATATGACCTGACCATCATTGTTTATCACACAGACATATCCGCCATTCTCCGATGATTTACTGATATATTCGCTCATCGAATCAAGGAACATATCGGCACCGACCACGCCGATAAGCTTCCCGTGGGCATAAACGGGAGCAGCGCATTCAACAACTATCTTGCCTGTATATGTGTCAACTTCCACTCCCGAAAGCCACAATCCACCCGCTTCCAAAGCACCGATGTACCACGGTCTTTCACGGACAGGGAATGGCTGCAGCTTTCCGTTCTCATCAAATTTATCGGCCGCCCTGTCATCGACACAGAGATGCGTACCGTCCGCAAGTCCGAAAAAGCAGTTGTCAAGATATCTCGAATTTTCGCATATGGCGACCATTGTTTCACTCATATGCGCCGCGATCCCGAGATCTTCGGACTGCTTATAGTCAACGCCTTCCTCGCAGAGTACCTGTGCAGTTAATCTGCCGTTGTCTGCGGGGTCGGGCAGATATGCGGGGTACGGCTCAAAGTTTTCCCTGTGTTCAAACAATCCCTCTGCAAGACTTTGCAGAGCGGCGACATCGCTTTTCACATCCGAAAACATATCATCCGCAATATATGCCTGCAAAGCATTTGTTTTGGCCATTGAACCTTCTATGACCTGCCTCATGGTCTCTTCAGATACGTTTTTTATAGCCTGCTGCTGTTCGCTTCCGGCTACATCGACAACAGCGGACAGTCTCTTTGCCTGATATACCGAAACAGCCGCAAAGACCGCTATCATCGCAAGCAGAAAGATCAGCACAAGATTGAGTATCTTCTGCTGAAGTCCCCCGAGCGTGAGACCGAATTTCTTTATCACTTTATCACCAGGCCTTTTTTCAGCGTGAGGATATTGTGACCGTCAAGATATTCATATCTGACATCATCCATAGTCTTTTTCACCATGAAGATACCGAGACCGCCTATCGGGCGTTTGTCCGCGCTGAGAGTGATATCGGGATCGTCTCTTGCAAGCGGATCATACGGTATCCCGTTATCAATAAATGTTATATCGACAGAAGGCGGGTCGGGAAGTGTCTCAACACGCACTACAGCATTCCCTGTCCCCGGCTTATATGCATAATGAGCTATGTTTACAAATATCTCTTCAACAGCTATATCTATCTGCGTCTGTATTTTCACAGGACAGTCCGCAGCTTCAAGCTGTTCATCGACAAACGCAAGCACAGCAGAAAGATTTTCAGTTGCCGCTTCGATCTCAAATTCCTTCATTTCCCGCTCCCTTATTCAATAGTGAGAATATCCGAAAATCCTGTCACTTCAAATATCTCCATGATCTCGCTGCTGACATTTTTCAGCTTCATTCCTCCTTTTTTCGCCATTGTCTTCTGTGCCGAAAGAAGGACTCTGAGCCCAGCAGATGAGATATAATCCACGTTTGCAAAATCAAGAGTGATATCCGAGCAGCTGTCAAAACTGCTTTTGAGCTCTTCCTCCAGTGCAGGCGCAGTGGTCGTATCGATCCTTCCGTTGATGCTTACAGCGAGCGAGCCGTTATTGTTTTCCTTGTTGACAGTCATATCTTATCATCCCTTCATAATGATGAATATTTATATAAACGGAAATATCAAGGAACCGCTGATCAAATCGCTTCCTTAATAATATCCCATTATATACGCCATTTTATTCCATATGATGTCCTTTTTATTTTATCTTATTTTATAACAATTCATCAGCTTTGTCAATACCTTTACGGTCAACAGCACGGAAATCAATTTTTGATTTCCGGATGTTAGACAAGGTACGCCTGCGGCGCATTTCAAAAAAAATCGTCCGCTTTGCGGACTGCTTTTCTGACTTCTAACCTCTCGGGAATCAATTTTTTATTAAATTGATTCCCGTGGGTCAACAGTTTTTGGCGGAAGATGATCCTGTCAGCATTTAAAGCGCACTATCCCTTCAGAAAATCAACTATCATCTGCTTTTCTCCATCTGTCAGGAAATTCATATGCCCTCTGTCCTTCAGCAGATAGGTCGTGCAGTTCTTTATTATCTTTTCTGCTCTCGGTATAACTCTTCCTGCCGGGAACATACAGTCCTTTTCTGCCGCCATAACGAGCGTAGGAGCAGTACATTGCCCGATCAGCTTTTCCGACACGTTGCCCGGCATCCCGGTCTTGACTCTGGAATAGGTTATGCTCAGCTTTGCGGTCTCGTACAGATCATCGGTGATATTGTCCTCAGTGATCGCAAGCGGCATGATACACCGTTTCAGCCACTTATCCTCATGAGTTATCCGGTATGCTATCATCGGCATGAGCATACGGATATTCGAGACAGCGGGAGCGTTGTTTATTCCCGACGGTATGTAAAGCACTGCCCTTTTCACCTTCCCGGGGCATACGCACATCAGCTTCGCGATTATACCCGCTCCGAACGAACCGCTGAAACAGGCCATCGACTCAAAACCGAGCCCGGTTATTATCTCTCCCGCCCATTTGCCGTAGTCGTAATTACCCGGCGACAGGCTGACTTCTTCACTTTTTCCCGGATGTCCGATAGTATCCGCCGCGTATATAAGAAAATCCTTCATCAGAAAATCACATGAAAGAAGCGTATACGCTGTCGTTGCATTCCCGCCGTGAAAAACGAGAAGCGGTATGCCGTCCGGATCACCGGTCTTTATAAGGTGAGTCTTTCCGAATGAGGTATCGATCATGATATCGCTGTGCGGTTCTTTCAGACGCTTCAGCTGTGCGTCATACAGCGATAATATTTTTTCCTTTCCTTCCAAAGATCTGTATATTGACATGGTTCCCTCCGCTTGATCTTTTATTTTTCATCATCCGTTTTTCTGCTTTGTCTGCTGAGTATCTGCTCGTTTATGAATTCAACATCCCGTTTCGTTTTTATACTGTCGAGAAAATATGCCGCGGCAAACACAGCTCCGACATAGATGAATACCATCCAGAAATTTGACGGATAGAACCACCCTGCTATGAATCCGAAAAGCATCACTATCCCCGATACAGCAAAGAACTTCACGATATAGTCCGCAGCTATCGGCAGAGATGTCCATTCATCTGTCAGAAAGAGCGTCACGGAAATGATGAAAGCAAGCAGGAACAGTTCAAACACGAGCAGTATCTCCGCTGTGAACCCCGACCATATAACGGAGACCGCAAACACGCAGATTATCATCAGTGCGGACAGGATACAGGTATCTTTCAGTACTTTTTTCATATTCTTTCTCTCCTGAACACTTTCTTTATATCCTGAAGATATTTTCTTGATACGATCAGCTTTTCATCATTGTCCAGCATAGCTTCAAGATGACTGTTCCTTATCTGCCGTATCTCACGCAGATGCATCGTGTTCATGATACAGGTGCGGGAAATGCGGACGAGACCCGTATCCGCCGCAGCTTTTTCGATATCCGCCATAGTGCCGTCATAGCGGTACACATCGTTCCTTGTGTACAGGAATACCTTTCTTTCCACATTTTCTATATAATACAGCTCTGCGATATCGATGCTGACGGTGCTCCCTTCGGTCCGTCCCGGCAGGGAGACATTCATGCTCTCTATGCGGTGCATCAGCCTTTCAGCGGAATCATCCCATTCGGGATATTCAACAACTACCTTCAGCGGCTGATCTTTGACTTGTCTTTTCTCTATTATCATGTTTCCTCACTTGTATGATCCTGATACATATACATAATATATCCGCTGTCAGTATCATAATAAAACCGCTGACGCTCCACGGCGCCCAGACGAACAGTATCTCATGCATATCCGCGCCGAATACTGTCGGGAAGACCGCCAGTATCGCCGCAAGCAGCAGGAAAGACGATACGGCGCAGATGATAAGCGTTCTTCTGTTTCTTATGCGTATCGTGCAGACAAAGAATACTGCACCCGCTGCGCACAATGCCGAAAACACTCTGTCAAATACCGTCCAGACATCGCATTTCAGAGCGGACGGGCTGTTCCCCATTTCCGATTGCAGGATGCTGTCACACAGGCTGTCTGTCGATGCGGCGACATTCAGTGATGTCAGTACGCACACGCCGATATTTTCACTGCCCGAAAAAGCTATCCTGGAGGAATATGCCGCAGTCCCGCCGGAATGTCCCGTTATCCCGCCGCGGAAACATTCCCAGCCCGCATAGTAATCCCCTTCCTGCCGCACCCGTGAACGTATCTGCTCCAACGGAGCGGAAAAATCCTCAGGGATATCGGTCAGCCCGAGCCATATCCGTATCCATCTGCCCATATCCTCTGCATCGGAATAGAAATAACCCGCGGGCACTGCCGCTTCACTGACAGGCATATCAAACGGAAATGTGCAGCCGAATCCGAGCCTTGTTCCCGGTATGATATTTTCCTGTTCTGCCGGTATCCCCGCATAGGTGTGTACAAGTCCCAGCGGAGCGAATATCTCACGTTCCATATACTCCCTGTACGTCATACCCGTGACTTCTTCGATGACTGCTCCGAGCAGATCATAATTCGTGTTGGCGTAGGCATATTTTTCTCCGGGAGCGCTTTTCAGTTCTTTTCCCGAAATGCTGTATGCCCATTCTCTCAGCGTCATATCCGGGGCAGCAGCGGGATAATCCTTTTCGCTGTTTGTAAAGCCGCTTCTCTGTGACATAAGATCATCTATGGTTATAGCTGCTTCTTCATTGTTATAATAAACGGTAAAGCCCGGGATATATCCCGAAACAGTATCATCACCCGAGATCAGATGTTCACAGATGAGCTTCTGTACCGCAAGTCCCGTAAAAGCCTTTGTCATGGAACCTATCTGATAGAGACTGTCCCTGCCGCCGTAAAACGAGATATTATCGCTGTTACAGACAACTGCGCTGACAGAGCCGCACCGTGTACTTTTACGGAATTCTGCTATCTGCTCTGCGATAATGTCCTCATCACCTGCCGATACAGCTGTGAAGTGCGTCATAGAAATACACAGCAGTAACGCAGCTATGGTCGCTTTGATTATTCTTCTGATATCCATAATACTCCCCCCTGCTTATCATCATAAGGGAAAAAGGAGCGTATGACAAGGCTTGTTTACAGATACTGCAATTTGCAGAGCAGATAATGCAATCCGAATCTGCCGGACTGTTCATGACCATCCCGTGATAACAATGCAGAACAAAAAATCCTGCGGAGGATATGCTGTAATATATCACATCATATCATAAAATGTTCAAAAATGCAAGAGCAGATCAAAAGCTGCATAATTGCATAATAAATATCCCTCAAAAGCTTTTGTCAAAATCGCTTGAAATCCGTGGGAAAATATGATATACTACTGTTAAATATATTAAACTCGTGATCTGCGGAGGTGGACAAAAGCATGAAGCTCCTGCTCATTCAGGCCTGGAACGGCAAGGAAGCATCCCTGAGGGGGAAGTTTTCAAATCTGATCTCTTATTCTTCCCTGACGCTTGCAGTGATCTGCTCGCTTATCCCACGGGATATGTTTGAAAAGATCGATGTTGTGGACGAGTATTCCCAGCGGCTCGATTACGACAGAGACCGCTACGACCTTGTGATGATCTCATCGGACACATCGTCGGTACTGTCTGCGTATAAGCACAGCCATGCTTTCCGCAAACGCGGAGCGTATACCGTTATCGGCGGGTACCATGCCACGGCTCTGCCCGACGAGGTCGCAAAGCATTGTGATACCGTTATCTCGGGACCTGCTGAGCGTGCTCTCCCGGCTTTTCTCAAGGATTTTGCCGCAGGCTGTCCGAAGCCCTTCTACCGCGAAGCAAATGTCTGTGCCGCGGATATGACGATACCCGACCGCAGCCTTATTACACAGCGCCACAAACTGCGCGTTCCCGCCGTCGTGGCGAACCGCGGATGTATCAATCACTGCAGATACTGCTCAATGGCGATGATGTGGCGGAACGACCCGAGATCGATAAATAACGTGATAGATGAGATCAGGTCTCTTCACACGAAGTTCCTGATATTCTACGACCCGAATTTCTTTTCCGACCGCGCCTATGCAATTAGACTTATGAAAGCACTGAGACCGCTGCGGATACTGTGGGTCTGCAACGCGACAGCCGATCTCGGGAACGATCACGAGCTTATGAGCCTTGCCTACAAAAGCGGCTGCCGCGGCGTGCTGATCGGATTCGAGTCGCTGAGTTCAAGCTCGCTGAAGAGCGTGGCGAAACGCTTCAGCAATGCCGAAATGTACCGCGAGATAATAAGCAATATCCACAGCCACGGGATGGCGGTAAACGGCTGCTTTGTCCTCGGCTTCGACAGCGACACCGAGGAGGAGCTGCGGGCACTTCCGGAGCGCATAGAAAAACTGGGGCTCGATCTCTGCCGCTTTTCGGTGCTGACCCCCTACCCCGGCACGCCGATATATGCCGATTACGAGCGTCAGGGCAGGATGACATCGCACCGCTGGAACCTGTACGATCAGCACCATGTCGTGTTCAGACCGAAGAACATCAGCGCCGGGCGGCTGCACAGGCTCTACCGTCAGGTATGGAAGGAATCCTACAGCTGGAGGCGCATATTCAGGCGTGTGCTCCGCTCGCCCGTGCTGTTCGGTCCCGCGGGACTGTTCCTGCTGGGGGCGAATATCGGATTCAGATATCTCGGCATCGACGAGAAATGCAGGTGAGGTTCAGTGAAGATCGCATTCATCCGTGTGAATATGTTCGAGCATATCAGCTCAGACGCAATGAAGCCCATACTTTTCGGGATAATAAGGAGCCTTACGCCTGCCCGACACGAGATAGTCTTTCTCGATGAAAGGACCGAACGCCTGCCCGACAGCCTTGACGCCGATATCATAGCGATGTCGGTGGAGACCTTCACCGCGAAAAGGGCGTATATCCTTGCGAAAAAATACCGCACCGGCAAGAACGTGATCGTTATGGGCGGATTCCACGCCGCTGTATGCTCAGATGAGATGCTTGAATATGCAGACAGCGTGCTGATCGGCGATGCCGAGGACACCTGGCGGAGATTCCTTTCCGACTGCGAGAAGGGCAGACCCGAACGGAAATACTTCTCCCGCGAGGACGCCCCTCTCCCGCCCGTCCGCGCCGCAAAGGATGTATACCGTCACAGCTATCACGGGATAGGCGTGTATCAGATATCACGCGGCTGCAAATTCAACTGCGATTTCTGCTCTATCAAGACGATGTACAAATGCGTCCGCCGCAAGCCTGTAGGTCTTATCGTGAAGGAACTTGCCGCGATGCGTGAAAAGATAATCTTCTTCGCGGACGACAACCTGTTCTACGACAAAAGCTCAGCACTCGCACTGTTCAGAGCAATAGCGCCGCTGAAGAAAAAATGGGCGTGTCAGATAAGCATGGACGCGGCAAGGGACGACGCTCTGCTCTCTGCGATGAAGCGTGCGGGGTGCTTTCTCGTGCTTATGGGCTTTGAGAGCCTGAACGCCGACACCCTTGCGGAAATGCACAAATCGGCGAATATCCGCGCCGATTACGAAGAAGTGATACGCCGCGTATACAGTCACGGGCTGCTGATATACGGGACATTCGTGCTGGGCTGCGACGGCGACCGCCGCGACGTGTTTGAAAAGACATTCCGTTTTGCGGTGAAAAACAACATCTCCGTGACTAATTTCAATCCCCTTATCCCGATGCCCGGCACGGGAGTATATAAGCGCATGGAGCGCGAGGGCAGGCTCAGGTGGAAAAAATGGTGGCTTTCCGATACCTACCGCTACGGGGACACCGCTTTTATCCCGCGCCGCATGAGCCCCGGCGATCTGCGCAGGGGCTGTCTTTCGATACGCACGAGATTTTATTCCGTGCCGTGCATAATGAAGCGCTTTTTCGGGAACCCGCAGCATTTAAAGCCATATAACGCATTCGTATTCCTGCTTGCGAATTTCATTTCGCGGCGGGAGATAAAGAAAAAACAAGGTCAGCTTCTGGGGGGTGTGCTTGGTGCGTCTGACACTGATAAAACCTAATATAGGCAGACGTGAGCACAGTCTCTACGTTGACGAGGGAAGAATGGAGCCGCTCCCGCTCGGGATACTCGCGGCGCTCACTCCGAAGGACGTTGAGATAAGGATGTACGACGACCGCATGGAAAGTATACCCTACGATGAGCCGTCCGATCTTGTGGGCATCACGGTGGAGACCTTTACAGCCAGACGCGCCTACGAGATATCCGAAGAATACCGCAGGCGCGGGGTCAAGGTCGTTATGGGCGGTATGCACGCGAAACTGATACCCGAGGAGGTAACGGAGCACTGTGACTGCGTCATCGTCGGAGATGCCGAACCGGTATGGGAAACGATGATAGAAGACTTCAAAAACGGCAGTCTGAAAGCCAGATACGACGCGGTGCAGCCATTATGCCCGCAGAAAGGTATCATAGCCAGACGGGACATCTTCGAGGGGAAGGGATATCTGCCGATAACGCTGCTGCAGTTCTCGCGGGGCTGTTCGCACAAGTGCAGCTTCTGCGCGTCGTCGGTATATTTCGGCGCAAGACATTTCTGCCGTCCCGTTGACGAGGTCATCCGCGAGATAAAATCTCAGAAGCGAAAGCTGCTTTTTTTCGTGGACGACAACATCGTATGTGACAGACCTAAGGCAAAGGAGCTTTTCCGTGCGCTCATCCCGCTTAAAATACATTGGGTCAGCCAGGGCAGCATGGATATGCTGAATGACCCCGAGCTGATGAGACTTATGGTGAAAAGCGGCTGTCTGGGGCTCGTGATCGGGTTTGAGTCGATCTCGCCCGAGTGCATAAAGGAAATGCACAAGCTGACGAATACCCGCGCGTCGGGCGATATGTACGCCGCGGAGATAGAAAAGCTCCGCAGCTACGGTCTTCAGACATGGGCGGCGTTCACGGTGGGACACGACGGCGACACGGTGGAATCTATCCGCGCCACCTGCGATTTCGCGATACGGAACAAATTCACCTTTGCGGCGTTCAATATCCTTATGCCATACCCGAACACGCCGCTGTATGAAAAGCTCGAAAAGGAGGGGCGGCTGCTCTACGGCGGCAAGTGGTGGCTCCATGAGGATTACCGCTTCAATTACTGCAGCATAGTCCCGAAAAACATGACCCCCGACGAACTTACAGAGATCAGCTTCGACTGCCGCAGGCGCTTCAACAGCGTGGGGTCGATAATCAGGAGGGCGGTCGAGCCGCGCACGAATATGCGCACGCCCTACAGATTTCTGACATATCTCATGTACAATCCGCTCTTCCGCAAGGAGGTCTTCAAAAAGCAGGGACTTCGTTTCGGACTTGAGGACAGGAAAGGAGAAGGCGTATGACAGGCGGTGTGAT
>JAILFE010000457.1 GCA_024697725.1 Oscillospiraceae bacterium | reverse complement strand
AAAAGAAAGATATCATTCACAACGAATACAATGTCCCAATGAGCAAGGAATTAGACAAGGAGGTTGATCTCATGTGTGACATAAGCAGTTTGTATATCGAAAGGGGTTTACAGCAAGGTTTGCAGCAAGGCTTACAAAAGGGTTTTGATTTAGGTGTAAAACAGGGTAGGGAACAAGGAATTATGAAGGAAAAAATATCAACTATTGTAGAATTGTCAAAAATTGGAGTATCTCTTGAAAATATAGCCAGAGCAACACATATTTCCTCTAAGGAAGTCCTCGATATACTCAATACAAATAAGTGACCTTAGCCTCAACAGATAAGCCTGATGAGGCTAAGGTCATCATATAATCATACCATTCCGATATGCTTAATTGTTATAATACTTCCTTAAATAGAAGTTCATCAATAGTAAGATCGTCCAAACGCACTTCCTGCGCTGGTACATATCACCGCCCGTCTCAAATGTCATCCCAAAAAATGTCCAAGCAAGACAATGTAAAAAGCCGTTAAAAATGAGTGACCCCCGAAGGAGCCACTTTCATATATAGAGAGCATATGCTCCCGGCAAAATCCTGCGTGGCGCTCGGGTCGCCCCCCGGCGTTGCCCTATCCTCCGCCGCAGACAAAAGCCCATTAGGAACTGCTACAAAATAATCTGTACATTTCGACTTGTCTTTCACGTTTCTTACTGCGTTGAAAAAGCTTGAAATACGCCAGTATTTCCGCGTAAATTTACCTTGTGCAGAACAAATCATCCTGCGCATAAATTGAAAATTTATTTTCTCACAGTTCCTAATTCTCATCCTCCAATGCCTGCGAATATGAGATGACAGCCCTGCGTTCCTTTTCGTCTGCCGAGCCGGATACGGCATCGAGCAGGCGTGAAGTATCTGCGGGTATCTTTTCAATATCCGAACGTTTAGGTTTAGCCGCAAAATGAGTGCCGACTTTTATCGGTTCTGCGTAAAACGGCTCGTGACCCTTTGCCTCGATCTTAATGCGGGAAATATCCTGCGGCTCATAAATAACATCGACTTTCTGTACCGCATACAAGACCCCGACATCATAATCCTTGCCCATAAAGCTGATACAGCCCGATTTATTGACCTTGCGTGTTTCACAATGCAGAAACGCATTTGCGAATACAGCTTCATCGGGATAATGAAGCGGCATTGAATCGCATTTAAAAGCTCTTTCGGGAGTTGTTCCGAGAGTACTGTGTGTTCTGCTGTGGTAACATTCCGAAAGCCATGCCGAAAAATAATCGTTGACTTCACGGATGCTTGTGGTTTTTTTCAGTTCAAGTTCATCGAGAAACGAGTTCACGGTAAGATTAAATCTTTCCTGTTTTCCTTTTCCCTGCGGATTGCGGGACCTGGCATAAAGCAGACGGATACCCAAAAAACCGCAGGCACGCTGCATCCAATGAGTTCTGTACTGTGAACCGTTGTCAAAGTAAATGCGGCGGGGTACACCGTATTTTTGAATACCCTTTTTAAGAGTATCCTCAACAATGCTCTGCTCCATATTGTCGTAAAATTCCGCATGGATAATGTATCTTGTTGCATCATCAATAAGAGATGACATATATGTCTGTACAGGATTGCCGTTTATCTTGATCATAAGTCCGTATTTGATGTCTCCCTGCCACAGATCATTGCGGTGTACACGGGCAAAACGCTGTGAAGCATAGCCCTTGTCATGATGAATTTTCATCATTTCGGACGAATATCCCGCTCTTGCAAGTACCGACTGAAGTGTGGTTCGTTTGAGAAGTCACGGAGGAGCTTTGCCTTCAAGCTCAAGGATCTGAATTATTGTCGGAACGCTGCGCGAAGGCACTTCACGCCGGAGTTTTATCAATTATACTATAACATAAAATGTGTAATTATATCCGGATCACAAAATCTATGAAAGACCTTCTGCAAAATACGGTTCCGGATTTTATAAAAGTTCAATTGCTGATCCGAAGGATCTTTTGCCGACCGTCATATCGTTTTCTGAAACAAATTTGCACTATATGGCGTGGTTTTTGATCTTTATTCCATAAACTCTGCAACGATATTTCCGAGGGCTTGCCTGCGGATATAGAAACAATAAAGTATGAATATTGCAGAGATAAATTACTTGCATTCAAAATGAAGGAGTGACGCGGCAAATGCAGATAGAGGATCTGAAGCCTTTTTTATTGACATTGTAAATGTTATAGCATCACCGGCAGACTATTCTTCAGCAGCATTATTCTCTATATTTAATGAATCATTCTTCGTGTACCGGGTATTAAGCTCCCATATCGCCCGGAATCTTTCCTTAGTAAAAAGATCTCCGCGGACTACAACAAGTATCTTATCATATAATTCATGTATCTCAGGATCAACGATAAGATTTCTATCCTGCCAGAGAGATTCTCTGTATCCCTCCGGTATCTTTCTCTGCAAATGTCCTATGCGCCATTCCCCTTTGTTATCCAATAATTTCCCTTTGTTTTTTAGTACAAATATCTTCGACCGTTCAAAATCAACAGGCATATAAGGCAGGAGCGGGTCAGCGACCGAACCCTGGTCTGTCATATGCAGTCTGTCGCCATAGTTATATACAGAGATACCCGGAGCCCATTCCAGCACATCGCCGTGGTATCCTTTTGCGATGCATTCTTCAATATCTTCGGTTCTTTTCGGTTTCCAAACCATCAAGGGATGGTTTTCTCCGGTGATCTCATCCTCTATTATCCTGAAAAGATTGGTATAGTATATATATCCGGCTCTTTCATCCTGTATATCGCTGATAGGCGGCCAGAAAGATGTCGTTCTCCAACTCCATGGTGTATTTTCGAGACCCATCATGAACAGGACTATAAATGAACAAATAATGGTCTTTTCTGTTATGATCCCTTTTTCACTGATTTCATCACTTTCGATATAGCGCATCACAATATACAACGAAACAAAAAAAAGTCCCGCAAAATGACGACCCAGCATAAAATCTCCGCCTATACGCAGTATATATATACATTTCGAGAGTATACCTATAACGATCCAGCGATGGAGCCATTTTTCCTTCTTATCCTTCAGAAGAACGATAATACCAACAACTATCACCACAACGGTTATTGTATCGCTTATGACAGCCATGCCGTAGTACTGGAGCCCCTTAACAAGATATTCGGTCATAGCTATATCGGTTCTTAATTTGATATAGAATGTATTTGGAAAAGGATATCCGTAATATATCACCGAGAACATGAGCCAGATGACAAACGGCATCAGTCCGGCAATACCAGCCAGCAGCATCTTTGCGATACCGCATTCTCTCTTTGTCAGGAAAATATACGCTGTGGAAAAAAACAGAAGAAAGCAGGTATCAAACCTTGTAAGCAGCGAGAGCGAGCACAGGAAAGCGATATACAGCAGCTCTTTGAAAGAATAATTCCCCTTATGATCGTAAATATAGTCAAAATACATCACCTGTATAAGGTATATAAGGCTTGTCTCCAGCCCGCTGGTAGTAAACGCCATAAAGGAATATGATATTATGCAGATAAATGTTGCCACAAATACTGATAGTTTACTCTTCAGCTTCCTTATCAGGATATAATATGCAGCAGCAGAGCTCACAGCTCCTATCATTATCGCAGTAAGCTCTATATGTCTGGTAATGCAGGACAAAAAAGTCGTCATAAGCAGCATCATCGGACTAGTCGCAGCATTCGTGCGTTCTCCGATATTATAAACAAGACCGTAACCATTCATAAAATTTCTGGTCATAGCGAAACCGTGAAAGGAATCATCAGCTATCCACGCTTCACCGAGCACGAATATACAGAATATGACTATGCCCAGAACAACAGATCTTCGGTCAGAATTTTTTGATCTGAATACAGCGATCTTTTCTTCAAGAGCTGCAAATAGTTTATTCGTATCAAATTCTTTTTTAAGATCTATGTTCATATGATATGTCCTCCGTTCAGAATAATAGCCCGCTTCAACAGGTCAACACCGCAGAGCTTCATTTATCATCCCGATGACTTTTGTACTGACATATTGCCGTTTTTCCTGTTGATCACAGCGGAGGCGATACCGTATATCACGGTTACTGCTGCCGTAGCTATACTTATGATGATGCTCTCCTTCAAGCCTGCACTATGATACTCAAATCTTATCTCATGTTCTCCGGCAGGAACATATACTGCGCTGAGTCCGCCGAACACTTTTTCGATATCTGTTCTCTGCCCATCAACATATGCCTTAAAACCATCATCATAAGGAACGGAATAGAATACCAGCGTATCCTTTGCAGTATCAATGCGTGAGGTAAAACCCGTTTTGTCCGGCATGAACTCATAAGCTGAACTGCTGCGTCTTTTTTCACAATCGGAAAAAGCTGTCTCATCTGATATATCCTCAGCGAGCTCCTGCGGAAGCTTCTCCATCATACCGCCGTATTTTGCGATCTGCTCATCATCCAGCCATATCGCCTTGAGGAGCAATTTTTCTCTTCTCAGCTTTTCTTTATCGCTGAGTGTTTCATTATTTATTAATTCGCCGGAATCGCCGAGCGTGACATCTTCATTATCAACGCCGTCGATATCATTAATATTCATATAATAGTCGTATGTGAAGCCCATCGGGATATAATTGCTGTTTTTGAATATC
>JAILFE010000418.1 GCA_024697725.1 Oscillospiraceae bacterium | reverse complement strand
TCCTGTTTGTGCTCATCCTGATGACCACATATCCGAACATACGCTCGGGGCAGTGCAGGCTCATGATGTAGTAGAAATGCGGAGTATCTATCTTCGTGCGGGGTATCAGCCCCTGAACGAAGCCGTTCTTGTCGGGCTTTTCATGTTCGCCGGTCTTGTCTATCCACATCACCGGGAGGAATTCGCCGGTGGGTGCTATGAAATCGCTGTCGTAGGAAGGTCTGCCGTCCCTGTCGGCGTGCATCATAGCGAAATATGTCTGATACGGCTCGAAATCGGACGAGCATTCGACGAATACGTCCTGTATCTTCTTCACGTCGGTGAGCTGGTTGAGCTTTAGCATCTGCGATTCGGCGTCGTAGAGACTGTAGCTCCAGCGGCGGTTGATCTCGTATATGCTGTTCACGCCCTCCGCTTCCTGCTTGTAATCGAGCTTCATGCAGCCGCAGGACTGGGAGACTATCGGCTTCGGGACGATGTAGAAATCCTCATCGGGCTTTTTTCCCTCGGACAGTTCGAGCAGCATCCGCAGCGATCTTCTTGCGATCTCGAGACGTTCTCTGGTCGCCGTGGTGATGTGCGGGAGAAAATCCTTCCCCTCCTCGGAGCCGTCAAAGCCGGATACGGCGATATCCCCCGGGACATTTATCCCGCGCCGCTTGAGCGCTGTTATCAGTGCGATCGCCATATAGTCGTTTGCACATACTATAGCTTCCGGGCGTTCGGGGACGGAAAAGAAATAATCCGCAGCCTCTTCGCCCTTGTGGAACCAGAAATCACCCTCGAACACGCCGCAGCCGTCCTCCGGGAGACCGTGTTCGCGCATCGTCTCGCGGAACACCTTCAGTCTCGCCTGTGCATCGGGGTGGGAATGCGTTCCTGACATAAAGCCTATCTTTGTGGTATGGTGTATGTCGATAAAATGTTCAATGAGCGACCTTATGCCCCTTGCGTCATCGAATTTGATATTGTAGAAGCCCTCGACCTCATTGCTTATGGATACTACAGGCACTTTTGAGCGGCGCAGTTTTTCGATTATCTGTTCTGCCATGCCCTCAACGTTGTAGCCCTCGCCGTCGTATATTATCCCGTCGAACTGTGTAAGATCGATATAGTCGATAAGGTCGGCCTCAAATATCCCGTACATCGCGTTCTTGTTGCCGATCTTCCCGAGGAAATTGAAATAGACCATATTCACACCCAGTTCCTCGGCGGCGGTATTGAACGCCTCGGACAGAGTACGCCTGTATCTGCCTGTCAGAGAGCAGCCGAAAAAGGCAATTGTCTTTAGAGAATTTATCATAATGATATCACCCTTGAATGAAAACGGCTTATTTCTGCTTTCATTTTACTTACATGATCTTACATAATATATATTATACAATATCGTCAGCAAATTGTCAAGCATTTTCGTTGTTTTCACAAGAATTGATAATCATGCCGCAAAAATCCGCATCGGTGCAGGCGAAATAAAGAATAAAGAATAGCGAATAATGGATAATAAAGGTATCGGCTTCCCCGATCATTATTTTTTTTCTTTATTCTATATTCTTTCTTCTTGTTTTATGCGTGCGCAGGCTCCCTGCAATATTGCCCTAAAAAACACCAAAAACCTCTTGATTTTTAGTGATAATTATGATATAATATCACTGTGACATGAAAATGCGTACTTTTTATATATCAGTATAGCTATGACTTTTATAACCGGAGGGTGACATAATGTTCAAGAATATGAAAATGTCCGTGACTATCGCAATATGTGTCGGTCTTATCGCACTGCTGTGCATGGGTCTGCTCTATATCACCATGAGCTCTCAGGTGTATAATTCGACCAAGGCTCAGGCTATCAGCAATATGAATACCGTGCTCGACGGTCAGACTTCCGTTATACGTCTCTATGTCACTGATGCGGAGACTATCTTCAAGGAGTTCGGCAGCGCGAACGAGGTCAAGGAAGTGCTCGAAAACCCCTCCGATGTCGCAAAGGTCAGCACTGCTCAGGCGTATAACGATAAGTTCTATTCCCGCCTTGAAAGCTGGGAGGGCATCTACATAAGCGACTGGAACACGCAGGTCATCACCCATTCCAATCACGGCGCTGTCGGCATGGTCACCCGTAAGGGCGACGCTCTCGCTCCCTATCAGGCGACGATGACCTCCGCGAAGGACGGCTTCTTTGACGGCGGTGCATTCGTTTCCCCCGCGTCGGGACAGCTCATACTCAACCTGCGCATGGCGATATACGGCGACGACGGCAAGCCGATAGGTCTTATCGGCGGCGGTCCGTTCCTCTCCTCTATGAACGACGTGCTCGGCACGATCGACCTGAAAGATGTCGAGAACGAGCAGTACGCCATACTCGACACCGCACAGCAGATATACACCTATCATACCGATAATGATATGTTCATGCAGCCCATTGAGGACAAGACGATGCTCGACATCATGGAGAAGGTCAAGAAGGGAGAGAGCAAGGGCACTATCACCGAAAAGGACACGATAATCACCTATTCCTCGATACCCGAGCTGAATATGATACTCACTCTGCGCGGCAGCACGGCAGAGCTTCTTGCCGGCAGCTACCGCATACGCAACATCATGCTGATATTCGTTGCAGGCGCTTGGGTGATAATCGTCATAGCGTCGATAGCGGCTTCGATATTCATCACCGGTCCTCTGAACAGGGTGCAGAACGCAGTCAACGATCTCGGCGCTCTCTCGCTCAGAAAGAACGCGGATATACAGGGCTATGTCGGCGCGAAGGGCGAGGTCGGCAGGATAGCGACTTCCATAGATTCGCTCGTGGATTCGTGGAAGAACATCACCGACACTCTCGGCGGATGCTCGAAGGCGCTCAGCGACGGCTCGTCGGATATGAAGGGCAAGGTCACGGGACTTGTGAGCGGCGCGGACGAAAGCACCAGAACGACCGCGAACCTGTCTTCCAATATCACTTCCACTACCACCGCGATAGAGCAGGTCAACCGCAATATCGACACTATCTATTCGATAATGCAGGAGAGCCGCGAGGCGAACGACCGCAGGATAAACGATGCGGACGGCATGATCGACAAGGCGGGCTCGCTCTTCGGAGTGATCGAGAACAAGACCGCCGCCACCGAGCACGATGTATCCGAAGCGCTCGAATACCTCAACGTGTTCAAGACGCTCAATGAGAAGATAAAGCGCATACAGGACATAGCGAGCCAGACCAATATCCTTGCGATAAACGCATCTATCGAGGCTTCGCGTGCGGGCGCAGCGGGACGCGGCTTTGCGGTCGTTGCGGGAGAGATAAAGTCGCTCTCCGGGAACTCGACCCTTGCGGCTGACGCGATACAGACGGTATTCGAAGAGATGAACAAGAATATCGGCAGGATAGAGGAATGCTTCAATGACATAATCTCGTTCTTAAAGAATGATGTCGCAGACAGCTTTAACAATATGCGGGACATATCCGTGCGCCTCAAGCAGTCGATAGACGAAGCGAACGGCGACCTGATGAAGATGTCCGATCTGATAAAGACGATACGCGACCAGACGAATCAGGTATACAGCACGGTCAACGAGAACGAGCACGGCATCGACACGATATCGGGCAAGGCTCAGGACAATTACCGCATGGCGCAGGAGCTTGACAGGCTGATAAACAACAATCTCGCTATCGCCGAAGAGATAAACGGGATCATTACAAAGTTCAATTAAGCGAGTCGGGGAGCCCCCGCAGGT
>JAILFE010000356.1 GCA_024697725.1 Oscillospiraceae bacterium | reverse complement strand
CCGACCCCTACAGCATCGTTCCCGAGCGCGATACCTCGGGGCACGGCACGTTCCTTGCCTCGATAGCAGCGGGATATTCACGCGGGGAGAATTTCTCGGGTGCCGCTCCCGAATGCGGGATAATAGCCGTCAAGCTCAGGGAAGCAAGGAGCTTCTACAGGGAGCTGTTCGCGGTGCCCGAGGGCGCAGAGAATGTATTTGAATCGAATGCGGTCATCGCGGGAGCGGAATATATCATCGGAAAAGCACGCTCGCTCGGTATGCCCGCCGTGATATGTCTCGGCATGGGCAGCAATTCAGGCTCGCACGACGGCTGCGGCATATTCGAGGAATATCTCAACAGCATATCAAAGCTGCGCGGGGTATGCGTATGCGTCTCCGCCGGGAACGAATGCCGCGCCCACCACCACGCCGCAGGCAGCATACCCGCCGCAGGCATGAGCTCCGATATCAGCATAAAGGTCGAAAAAGGCGGTAATATCTACGCAAATATACGAAACGGCGCCTCCGACAAGCTGTCCGCATCGGTGCGCTCACCTACAGGCGAGCTGATAGGGCGCGTCTCCTCCTCTCCCGACCTTATGATAACACGGAAGATGGTGCTCGAGCCGTCGGAGATAAGCATAGGCTATTATTTCCCCACCGAATGCAGCAGCGGACAGCTCACAGCGGTGCGCATAACCGATGCCACGGCGGGGATATGGACGATAACGCTCTACGGCGATATCATACTGGGCGGCACATATGACGCATGGCTGCCGATCACGGGGCTATGCGGCAAGGGTATCGAATTCCTCTCGTCCTCGCCCTACGGCACGGTCACGGTGCCCGCAACAGCACAGGGGATGATCTGCTGCGGCGCATACGACCACCTTAACGGCAGCCTTTATCTCGAATCCTCATGGGGACCCTCCCGCACGCTCTCTATGCTCCCCGACCTCACAGCGCCGGGAGTGAATATCAGCGGGATATATCCGACCGGAGCCGGCACGATGAGCGGCACGAGCGCATCCGCCGCCATAACCGCAGGAGCCGCCGCTCTGATGATGCAGTGGGGAGCGGTGCTCGGCAATGACCCGTCCATGAGCACCCACCAGATAAAGGCATATCTGATACGCGGATGCAGGCGCAGCGACCCTATCTCATACCCGAACACACAATGGGGATACGGCACTCTCGATCTTGCACAGAGCTTTGACCGCCTGCGGGAGATATGACACTTAAAAACAGCAATATTTGATAAATGCCCTTAAAAATCCCGATTTTTGTTTATTTAGCATATGTATATATTTTGGTAATAATCACAAAATAGATTGGGTATTCTGCACATACGCGCATATCCAGTTTGTTTAAAATATAGAAATATTGCAATACGCCTTGACTTTTCGGACATTTTGCAATATTATTGAAGTATGAAATATTTAAGTGCCGAAAATATATGTACGGCTCTGCACATCACAATATTCAAAAAACGAGCGATGACCGGAATGCAATCCTGTGCGCATGACAGACAGGATATCGACAAAAGAAGGGGGCATAACATATCCGGCTCGCAGAGAAAAGCTCATGTATCCGTCTGTGCGCAGATACGCTCTGCGGCAGTCCGTGACACACACCCGCTGACGATATATCTTATCGTTCCGGACTTTGCAATAACTATCTTTTCGGGTCTCAGCCCGTATCCGGCAGAGAGACGATACCGTTACCGGGAAAAATATCAGAGGAAAGGAAAAATGCTATGTGGTCTCATAAGTAGCAAGGTATTATTATGTTATTTAATGATATGTATCAGACAGCTATGAACGTTGCTGCACAGGAAGCGGCAAAAAACACTCCGCTCGGCACGAATGACACGATATGCGTCGTCTGCACGGCAAGCGGAAGAGTATACTACGGCATCAGCAGGACGAGCATGACATATAACGGCCCTGTTTCTGTCCATGCTGAGATCGATGTATGCAATAATCTGATGAATGCGGGCGATACCGTCATCGCAGAGATAGGCCTTTTCAATGCGGTGAGCTATCAGCCCATGCTCCCCTGCAGCGCGTGCGCTTCACAGCTGACAGGACTGAATCCCGCAAACGCAAATGCGGTCGTGCTCCTGCCGGATTCCACCATGCCTCTCGGCGGACTTGCACAGGGTGCAGGCTTCGGCGGTCAGCCAAACGCAGCGCAGATGAACAATTCTCCGATAAATGCCGAGCCTATGAACGTTGCGGCATCGGCTTCGGAATATGCGCTGCCGAAGGAGGAGGAATCATCCTACATGAAAGACCGTCTCAGTTCTCTTTTTGCAGAAGATATCGACGACGACGAGGATGAAGACGAAAAGAAACCGGAAAAGGCTCCCAAGAAGTTATTCGGCCTTTTCGGAGGAAGGAAGGATAAATAATGAGTAAAACCTTGAAAAGAATGCTTATGACTGCCGTGATCGTCGTAATAATCATACTTATGGCGATATTCACTTCCGCCAGAACGTCAAGGCAGACCCGTGAGAATTCCACGAGCTTCATGCAGACGATCGCTCAGGCACAGGCAGTTACGGTAGATAATTATGTAAACAATACGGCAGATACGCTGAAGGCTTACGCCTCCGCAAACGAGATCAAGGATCTGCTTCTCGATCCCGAAAATCCCGAAAAGGTGAGCGCCGCTCAGAGATATACCGAGAATTTCTCGGCAACGGTCGCAAATCTCGAAGGTATATACGCCAGTGAATGGAACACTCACGTTCTCGTGCATACCAATCCTCAGGTAGTCGGCATGATAACCAGAAAGGACGAGGGTCCTCTGAAGGAACTGCATGACGGCATGATGAACTCGTCGGATAAGGTATACCGTATAGGCTTCATGAACTCCCCCGCATCCGGCAAGCAGATTATTTCGATGTATATGGCAGTCCTGGACGACGGCGGTCAGCCTATCGGTCTGGTCGGCATAGGTATCTATACCGATGCGCTCTCGCAGATAATCGGCAGCATCAACGTAAACAACGCCGAAAACCGCACCTACTCCATGGTAAACGTGAATACCAAGGAATTCATCTTCAATTCCGATCCTACCCTGCTCGGTCAGAAGGCGGATGATCCCAAGCTCGTTGAGATATGCGATCAGCTCATCTCAGAAAAGAACGACAAGACGGATTCCTACGACAACAACAAGAACGTATCGACATATTACTATCTCGCAAAATCGGGCTGGCTGTTCACGATAACAACTCCTTCGGGAAATATCTACAGCCTTGCGAACAACGTCATCGCGAACCTCCTCATATTCACTGTCATCTGCATAGTGCTCATCGTTATATTCAACTATATCAGCATCAAGCAGGAGCAGTCCTACGAAAAGCTCGAAAAGGCAAAGAAAAAGCAGCAGGCTATCTCCAAGAACCTCCATATCGCCGCTCTGAAGGATATCCTCACGGATGTCAACAACCGTATCAAGTTCATCGACGACTTCGGCAAGAACTCGAACGGTGAATTCAAGATACAGGATATCCCCGACAAGCCTTACTGCTTCGCAATGTTCAGCATTGCAGATTTCAGCAATATCAATATCACATACGGTCATGATGTAGGAGATGCCGCTCTCGTATCCACAGCCGCTACTCTCAAGAAGATATTCGGCGATAACAGCGTATACAGACTCGGTTCGGATGATTTCGTGGTCGCTGTACGAAACGAATCCCCGAACGTCGCCGCTTTCATCGGCAAGGTCAACAATGCGGTATCAGAGCTCCAGAAGCCTCAGACGCTCGGCGGCAAGACGATAAACCTCTTCTTCGGCGCATCCGCAGTAAAGAAGAGCAAGTCAATCGGCATATCCGTGCTCGGCACTCTGAAGGATATCATCAACAAGAACGGAACCGTAAGAAACAATAACGTTGTCTTCCTGGATCTCGACGCTTAAGAGCATTATACTGCGCGCTATGTCAAGCTGCCCTCTGTAAAGCCGCAGAGCGGCTATAGGCTGCTCCGCAGCCTGCAAAATGTCCAAAGGAGATTTTGCAGCAGAGGGCAGCATATCGTCCATGCATCATTGTCAGATTTTGTGCATGGACGATTTTGGATTTTGTTAAAGAAATGATCCCGTCGGGGCATTGAAGTATTACAGCTTCGGTGCATTATACTCGTTACGGATTTAATATGCCGGTTCGAGCGGCGCAAAAACTATAAACGCAAGTTTTTGTTTGCTCTCATCAGGCAATTAATATCGCTGCCGAGTATATATATTGGGGATCGGAAAAGGAGTATGGTGTAATGAAAGAGATAATAACCATAGATCAGGAAAAATGTATCGGCTGCGGCGCCTGTACAAAAAGCTGCCCTGTTCCGGATGCCCTGATAACAAGAAAGCTAGATGACGGCAGCCTGAAAACTGCTGCCGATCCCGAAAAGTGCATAATATGCGGAAAATGCCTCGGTGTCTGCGGAAGAGATGCCATAGATTATACCGATGATACCCAGGAATTCACCTCTCTGCTCGGCAAGAAGAAGCTGCTCGTGATCGTCGATCCCTCGATAAGATGCATCTACCCCATGCAGTGGAAGGGCATACTCGACAAGCTGAAAAAGACCAACTGTGAGATATATGACGGCGGCTTCGGCGCGGATATCGCAATGTGGGCGACTATCAGCAGCATCGAATCGGGGAGATATGACAAGCTCATCAGCAATATCTGCCCTGTCGCACAGAACTATATCGAGATGTACAAGCCCTCGCTCATAAAGCATCTCTCCCCCGTACAATCACCGGAATCCTGCTGTGCAGTCTATATCAGGACGGTGCTCGAAAAGGAAGAGCCCATAGTCGTGCTTACTCCGTGCATCGCACGCAAAGCCGATTTCGACAAGGCGGGGATCATCAACTATACCGTTACATTCAAAAAGCTGATGGCTGACTTCAAATCAAAAAACAGCTATATCGAAAGAAGCATCACGAACGACGAATACAACTTTGACGGACCGAAGGGACAGGCGGGCTCGCTGGTGGTCCATTCGGGCGGCATGAGAAAGAATATGCTCTCGCGTATGCCCGATCTCACAGTGGCTGTTTCCGACGGCATAGAGAATATCATCCGTGAGTTCGACAGCATGGACAGCCACAGCAGCGGAAATAACTATACCGGCGTACTTGAAGCAATGTCATGCAGCCGCGGATGCCCGCTCGGAGCAGGTGCGAGCGGCAAATCAGCCGCCTTTGAAACTGCATCCGGACTGATAAATCTCTACGAAGAGCTGAAAACGGCAAACAAGGGCAAGGGCGTTATCGGCGCAGCCGACGAAAAACGCTACAAGAAATTCGACAACGATCTCGACATTGAAGACTATCTGAAGGTATACCGTCAGGGCAGGATGTCGTCGATCCCCTCGGATAATGAGATAAACGCCGCTCTCGATTCTATGGAGCTGAAGACCGATGAGGAGCGGAACTGCAACTGCGGAGCCTGCGGCTACAAGACCTGCCGCGATATGGCTGTTGCGGTATGCCGCGGCGTGAACGTCCCCGAGAGCTGTGCCGTATTCCGCAGCAAGACTATGTCCTCCGGAGCCTCCGCCGATGATCCCGAGGCGAGGAAAAAGCTAAAGGAAAAACTCGACAGGATCTCCGAAATGATGAACTCTGTGACCGGTTCGTCCGACAGGATCATAGAAAATGCCGGCAATGCCGCGAGCCAGACCGAAAAGATACATAAGTTCCTCGAAAACGTCGTAAGTTACTGCAGATCGGTCGAATCGATGGGCAGCAAGGAGATCACGCAGATGACAGGCATTCTCGAAAATACCCTCGATGCCTTCACCGAGCTCAACAAGCATATTGATCTGACGGATTTCGACTCAAAGGCGATAGCGGATTCGGTAAAGTCGATTAATGCAATAATGCCCGATCTTTCCGATGTTCCGGATAAAAAATGATAAGGCTCAGATGACAATACAGACAGTACAGGGTCTTCGGGTGTGAACATCTGAAAGCCCTGCACTTTTGTATATTATGCTTATCATTTATTGCTAACATAGCAGTATATATATCATTTATTGCGAACATTATAAAATTGAATTGACATAAGAGTATGTTGCGGATATAATAAGAGAGGTTAGTATTCACTTGTATGCACGATATGGACTGTATCTTAATCGTTAAAGGTATGGGATGCCGGAAACACCGCTTTTGTTATGAAAATGATTACAAAGCATTTGTAAAAAATAACAAAATGGAAAATACAGTGTATCGTATATTACAATTTCTTTCATGATAATTGATGGAGAATACAGCTTATGAGGCTGTCAAGAGCTGCGGCTTTTCTTACCGCTTTCACGGTGTTTTCAGGGATGTTCACGTATTTCCCCATGAATGCATCGGCAGAAGAAGCGGTGCATAATGATTTTGAAACGAGTTACGGCGGATGGCACGGGAGCGACACTTCCGTAGAGCTTTCCCGTATTACCGGTACAAGCTGTGACGACAGCTTTATGACCGTGAGCAGCAGGACATCTCCGTCTGACGGTGTGTGCTCGGAAAAAGGCTTCTACCTCGAAGGCGGTGTGAGATATACCTACAGCGTATCTGTCCGCAGCGAATATGCCGAAAGGTTCGAGCTGACACTCGAATGCGAGGATATGACGGACGGCAGCGTGACACATAAAACGCTCGTATCGGAAAATGTCCCCGCCGGGAAATGGACGACCCTCTGTGCTTCGTATACCGCACCCGAAAACAGCGGTACATTCAGGATGAAAATCACGACCGGCAGCACGAACGATTTCTCGTTCGATGATGTGTCGGTGAGATACATAAAACAGAACGGCACGGTATATGCCGAGGAGTCCGAGAAAGGACTCAAGGATGAGTTCGCCGATTATTTCCGTGTGGGTAATATCCTCAACAACGGAACGGTCAGGACGGATATCATCACAGCAAATATACTGAAAAATTTCAACAGCATAACCTGCGAAAACGAAATGAAGCCCGATTCCACTCTGGTGCAGAAGAAATGCAGCGGCACCGAGGTCGGCGTTTCGTTCATAAAGGCAGCCGCGATAATGGATTTCTGCGATGAGAACGATATCCCTATGCGTGCTCATACACTTGTATGGCACAGCCAGACGCCGGTATGGTTCTTCAAGGAAGATTTCAAAGCCGGCGGCGACTGGGTAGAGCCCGAGGTCATGGATGCGCGTATGGACAGCTATATGAAGAATTTCTTCGCTGCCATAGAAACACAATACCCTGAGCTTGAAATATACGCTGTAGATGTCTGCAACGAGTGCATATCCGATGACGCCGCAAAAACAAAGGATTCGGACGGCGCACGCGAGCCTGCGGGCGGATCGGCAAAGGGCAGCGCTTCGCCCTGGGTGGCTGTATACGGCGACAACAGCTTCGTTGAAAAAGCCTTCGCAACAGCGCGGAAGTACGCGCCTGAGGGCTGCAAGCTGTTCTATAATGACTATAACGAATACTGGGATCACAAGCGCGACTGCATATACAGGATGTGCAGCTCGCTTTATGAAAAAGGTCTGCTCGACGGCGTAGGGATGCAGTCCCACGTAAATGCCAATGTGAGGGGATTTTCGGGCATCGCCAATATAAGAGCGGCTATGGAGAAATATCTTTCGATAGGCTGCGAGGTACAGATAACCGAGCTCGATGTCACCTGCGAGGACGGTAAATTCACCGCAGAGCAGCAGGCGGATAAATTCAGTCAGATATTCCGGAACGCTATGGAACTGAACGATCTTGCCAGAGCGAACAATACCCCCGGCAGGATCACGGCAGTATGCATATGGGGCCCCAACGACAAGAATTCATGGCTAGGCAGCAAGAATGCAGGGGTCCTTTTTGATGAAAACAACGATCCGAAGCCCGCATATACGGCACTGACATCATTGATAGATGTGTCGGAATGGGGGGACGGCAGCAGACCTTTTGCAGAAGCGAAGGGCTTTGCCGCACTCGGAGATACATTTTTTGAGCGACTGTTCAAGCTTTTTGAACTTTTTGCAAAGGGGGTATTGTGGGATCTGCTGTTCTCATGACCCGGGACAGCACGCAGTCTGCAGCGTATGCAGAAACGGACAATGAAGTTTTTCCCGAAAGCCGCACGGCAATGATCTGTCTGGAAGCGGATCGCCGCAGAGCTGACGGAAAACGATATAAAATCAAATTTTTTTAAAAAGGAGATCGAGGCTATTATGGTAAATTATAAGAAGGGTATCGCAGCAGTTTCAGCAATGGTAATGTGCGCAGCTCTCGCAGGATGCGGCGGAACCGCAGCTCCCGCAACAACAACAGCTCCCGCAGCAGGCGGTGACACAACAACAGCTGCAGCAGCAGAGACCACAAAGGCAGCGGAGGAAACAACCACCGCTACAATGAAGGAAGAGGACGCTTCCGTTATTCAGGAAGTTGAGATCGAGGATGCTGACACTCTCGAGAACCCCACACTCAGATGGCTCTCATGGTGGGACATCAATCCCTCCGGCGACGCTCCCAAGGGCGCTGACCTCGAACTTTTCGAGACAAAGTACGGCGGAAAGATCGAATTCATCGAGACAACATGGGACACTCGCTGGGATGACCTCGGCAAGCTCGTTGCTTCCGGCGATTCGCCTGATATGTATCCCGGTGCAGACCTTGATGCATTCCCCGCAAGAGCTATAAAAATGGTAGATCCCATAGATGATATTATCGATATTTCCTCTCCCGACATCCCGAAGGGCGCAAAGCAGATCATTGATATGTGCAGCGTTAACGGCAAGCACTATCTCGCCTGCGCAAACGCAAACGCCGGCTTCATCATGATCTACAACAAGAAGACTCTCGAAGAGAACGGTCTTGACGATCCCGCAGAGCTCGCTTACAACAACGAGTGGACATGGGACAAGTTCAAGGAAATGTGCTATGACTTCGCTGACAGAGACGAAGACAAGTTCGCTATCGACGGCTGGTGGTATGAGGCTGCTATGGTACTTTCAACCGGTAAGCCCATCATCGGTACAGAGAACGGCGTTATGACAAACAACCTCATGAGCAAGGAGCTCGAAAGAGTTGAGAACTTCTTCCTCGATTTCAAGAACGACGACGTATTCTCGCCTCTTGATGAATGGGGCTGGACTATCAAGCCCGAGAGAATGGCAGAAGGCAAGACACTCTTCTATCCTATCGGACGCTGGGGTCTCCAGACAACAGATTACTCACAGTTCGGTGAGGTCGGCGATGTAATGTTCGTTCCCACACCGAGAGATCCCGAGGCTGACGAATGGTACGTAACAGCTCAGGGCGGTCTCGAAGCTTTCCTCCTCTGCAAGGGCGCAAAGAACCCCGAAGCAGTCGGCGCTTGGTACAAGTGCGTACTCGCTAAGAACAAGGACGAGAGCATTAAGGAAGTTGGCGAAAAGCAGCTCAGAGAGGACTACCACTGGACAGATGAGATGATCGAGATGGACAAGTTCATCAACGATCTTACAAACGCTCATCCTATGATCGACTTCTATCAGTCTCTTACAACTGAGGATGCAAGACCTGACGGCTTCAACCCCAGATTTGCAGATGCTATCACTGATGCGAGCCACAACGGCAAGGATTGGTATACAACAAGAGAAGAGATCGGTACCGAGGTTCAGACACGCGTTGACCAGGTCAACGAAGATCTCAAGAAGCTCAACTGATCTGCCTGATACTTAACAAACATGAACGCGACTGCTCCGGAATGGAGCGGCCGCGTTTTTTTGCATAGTAAACGGGAAGCCGACAGACGACTTCCCGTTTTTTTATGTATTATGAGATGTATTGTATCAGACAGTCTGAGCGTCAGACGGTCTGCTTGTCAGACCATCTCTGCTGCAAGTGCATCGAGCTGTACGGAGGTTGCAGCATCCGGCGCGGAGAGTATCTTTACGGAAGTATCTGCAAATGTGATATCCTTCGCTCCTTCAAGCAGCCCCTTCATGACCTTTGCAGCCATGGGCGCCCAGCTGCCGTTTTCGATAAAACCGACCTTCCTGCCGGAATAGTTCCTTGATGTGAGCGCATCTATGAATGTGCGCATAGGCGGGAATACATCCGCATTGTATGTAGCGGACGCCAGCACAAGCCTGTCATATCTGAACGCTGATGCCACAGCCTCGGACATATCACAGCGGGCAAGATCGTATATCACAGCCTCGGTGCCCTTTACGCGCAGCTTGTCGGCAAGCTCCATAGCCGCCTTTGCGGTATTCCCGTATATCGACGCATACGCTATCACTGCGCCCGCAGATTCAGGCTTATACGACGACCATGTGTCATAAAGACCGATATATCTCTCAAGATCCTTCGAGAGCACAGGGCCGTGCAGAGGGCATATATGCGCGATATCGAGCGCCGATGCCTTTTTAAGCACTGCCTGCACCTGTGCGCCGTACTTCCCTACTATACCGATATAATAGCGCCTTGCCTCGTGCTCCCACGGCTCGCCGCAGTCCGGAACGCCGAACTTTCCGAATGCATCCGCAGAGAAAAGCACCTTGTCGGTCTCATCGTATGTCATGATGACCTCAGGCCAGTGTACCATAGGCGCCGGAACAAAGCTGAGAGTATGCTTACCGAGCACGAGCTTTTCCGCAGGAGATGCGGTGACGCTCCTGCCGGAAAAATCATCGCCGAAGAAGTTTTTCATCATAGTGAAGGACTTTGCCGAGGATACTATCTTCGCTTCGGGGTATTTTTCGGCAAAAAGCTGTATATTCGCGGAATGATCCGGCTCCATATGCGAAACAACAAGATAATCGGGCTTTCTGCCGCCAAGAACACCTTCGATATTATCAAGCCATTCCTCACCGAAACTTGCGTCAACACTGTCCATTACCGCGATCTTTTCGTCAAGTATCACGTATGAATTATACGATATACCGTTTGGTATCTTATACTGACCCTCGAAAAGATCAGTCACTCTGTCATTTACCCCTACGTAAACAATATCATTTGTGATAGTCATTTTAAATCTTCCTTTCATATATATAAATTATGCATAATATTTTATTCCTGCTCATCGCTGCTCTCATCCGATTTGGCAAGACCGCTTATCACCACATTATAGGTCGCAATATCATTGCACATATCGTATATCTGTGCTATCCCGTCATCATCCGTGACCGACACGAGCGGACGCAGCGGCTGGTCGGGATTGTTCTTCAGCACAGTCGCCTCCTTATGATTGGAAAGAAGGATATGTGTGCCTGTCGGATACGGCGCCACCTTGCGCAGGAACGCATGGACGATATGTTCATCGAAATGTGCGCCCGTTCCGCCCATTATGAATTCTATAGCCTCGTTCGGCGGACTGGGGGTGCGGTACGGGCGGTTCGAGGTCAGTGCGTCGTATACGTCCGCCACTGCGAGGATACGCGCATAATACGGTATATTGTCCCCCTTCAGCCCATACGGATAGCCTGTCCCGTCCCAGCGCTCGTGATGCGCGACTATACCGAGAAGCACGTTCTTAGGGACAAGTCCCCGCTCCATGAGGTGATTTGCGGCATGGACGGGATGCATCTTGACTATGGCAAATTCCTCCGGGGTCAGCCTGCCGTTCTTGTTGATGATCTCGATAGGTACGGACACCTTGCCGATATCATGCAGCAGACCGGAAAGACCGAGCTCATAGAGCTGCGCCTTCGAGAAGCCGAGCTCGATACCGACCGCTATAGCCATTATCGCAACACTGAGGCTGTGGTGAAAGGTATAGTCATCATACATCTTTATATCGGCGATATTCACAAGGATGTCCTTTTTTTCGGACAGTGCATCGATGAGCATCTCGGTCGTGCCGCCGATCTCCTCGATATCGCGCTTCATGACTCCCTTGCCGCTGTCTATGAAATTCTCCGAAAGGCTTTGCAGGTTGTTTATCGCATCGGACTTTATATGGCGGTTTATCGAGGAAATAACCCGCACCTCGCTGTGCTCGCCGTCGATATACGCGCCGTCGATATTTGCGACC
>JAILFE010000344.1 GCA_024697725.1 Oscillospiraceae bacterium | reverse complement strand
ATTTTTATCACGGACGGCAACAACTCGGATAAAGCGGCCGCAAAAGCAGTCCTGACAGAAGCGTCCCATTATAATCTCTTCTGGAAGTTTGTCGGCATCGGAGACGAGCGATTTGAATTTCTGCAACGGCTCGATGACTTGAAGGGACGTTTTATTGATAACGCCAATTTTGTCAGTATCAGTGATCTGTCCGGTATTGATGATCGGACACTCTATTCTATGCTGTTGGAAGAATATTCCGATTGGCTTGAGCTATGCCGGAAGAACAATATTCCTGTTGATGCTGCGGTCATTTCACCTGTCGAAGCGATCAAATCAGCAGCGTTGTCCGGAATCAATGGATGTGAATTTCAGGAAGAAGACACACCCGAAACGCTCAGGATACACATCTATTACCCCGACAACCGCAAATTCGGAATTGTCAAGATCAATAAAGCCAACAACTCCATGCAGCTGAGGAAGTTGGCAGGGGGATCACCGCAGAACTATGATCTTAATTCGGCAGATGACCTGATGAAGTTTCTGTAAGAAGAATCCGCCCTTTGTTGGTGCAGAGAGCGGATAAAGCACACTATAAAGCGGTGACTACCGCTGCTGTGGCATAGAAAGCAGCGACTGTATAAGCCGCTGCTCCCTGTCGTCATATTCCACAGTTTGCATCAGGTCACTCCTCAGCGTTGCCTTTTTTGACTGAATTTGTATTATTACCAATTTTGGCTGTGAAATGCATTTACACAGTTTGATTATCAGACTCAGTCGCTCCTATATAATCTTTTTATCAAAGTTTTGATATATCCACAGAATAATTCGCAGAGTTGCATTATCTGATGACTGTATCTATATTCTGCTTATTGATCTTATAGCTCTTACCGAGCGAGGAGTAATTACCTGCAAACTTTGTAAGCTCAGAATTGTATTTTTTCTTTGTCACTGTCACACCGTCAATAACATAAACTTGATTTCCTTCATTGTTCTTCCCGCTTGCAAAAACTGTTGCTTCACCCATTGAATTTTTGCCGGGTTTGAAAAAGATCATACAGGTGTAAAGATCACCTTTTCTCTTCAAGCGTATGGTGTTTGTATTGCTGTTATAGGTTAATGTTTCCTTGATGTTTTCATCATTTGCAAAGATATACATGAAATCTATCTGGTTCCTAAGCAGAATATTATCTGAAATATATTCTTCACTTACATCACCGTAATAGACTATGCGGTTATCGGCATATGTATATATTTTTGTTGAATCACTTCCGCCGACTGATGTTTTAAGGAACAGTTCGGGGATACCGTCTCCGCTGATATCTTTCATCCTGAAATTTTTTGTATCCTTTTTTCCTATCCTTGCATTAAGAAACTTTTTATAGAGTGTCTTATAATTGTTCCCGCCGCTGATCGCACAACTGATCTCCGCATCGTTCATTCTGAATGAATAACCGAGATGTATTCTGTCTTTGGGTGTCTGTGCAGAGATCTCTGAGATGAACTTCTTATAGGAAACAGGGTCGTCATCAAAACCATAACTGTGAACTTTTCCGTTATATGTCAGATTACAAGGCCCGCATTGTTCTCCGCTAAAAATCTCTTTCTGTTTTCCGTTTTTGAATTTGAAGTAATAGAACCAATAGCCTGTACCTGTTGTATATGAATTGGCAACTTTTTCAGAAGGACTGTACCAGAATTCGGTTGTATTGTCTTTCCACCACAGATATGCTCCTGCGCCTTCTTCGTTGAATTCCCATGCATTGGGATTATCTGTTTCTGCTTTCATCTGAACGACTTTTCCACCGGAATATGTATAGATATGTGTACCCATATCATCAAAAACGATCAGTTCGGGTGTTTTGTTGCCGTCAAGATCATATACTGAGAAACTCTTTTCAAGTTTCAACGTATCCCAGGTATGTTGGAAGTCTTCACCGATATTTTTCTTTGCTTCTTTCTTCAGGAAATCTGTGTAAGCTTTCTTCCAGCCCGTATCTTTAGCAGCTGAAGCGGGAACTGCCGTTACCACTGTCATAGATGCAGCTATTACCGCTGCACTTACCATTGAAACGAATTTCTTCATCTTTATAATAACCTCATCCTTATAATTGATATTATATAACCACTACCCGTAACTTATGGATTTTGAATATTGGGACGTCCTCTATCGCAGGGCGTCCCCCATATTGCGGAGCATGTAAAGTATTTATTTCTCGTGTATTTGCCGAGTGCAAATACACGAGAACGGACGTCTCTTCTCTTTTGTCTCCTGTAAGCCTTTTGGAAATGACTGGAAACTTTGATCCCGGCACTGCCGAAAGATCAATATATGCAGACAGTGATTGATAAACTATAGCGATCCAACTATAATAATTCACAAACTCCAGTCAAAAAAACTCGGATTTATGGGCTTTGTGACCGGGTTTTGTCCGAATTTCAAGGCGGATCGCTATAAGAAGTCGTGGTCTCTGCGTCGGGTTCCCTACCGAGCCCCCAGTCTCCCCATTTCCATGAGGTGACTTTTCCGCCGGGAGATTTGATGATGACGGTACCTGCGTCGTCCGTTGAGATATGCTCCCCCATTACGGGCATCTGCGAGGACATCCACATCGGCCGCAATCGTTTCTGACGGCTCGTGTCCCAGTCGAATATGAACAGGTGCTCGGTGCAGGCGAGGTCTTCCTCGTCCTCTTTCCAGAATGGGCGGAAATCACCGAAACTGCCTGTTTTCCAGACATGGAGCATTATCTCGTCACTGCCGTCATGGTCTATGTCGGAAACGAAACAGTCCGACACAGCCCATTCGTCATCAGAACAGTAATATCCGCCGCTCTCCGCTGTGATGGTCACTCTGCCGCTTTTCAGAACGATATCGGCATTCTCCGTGCCGTTACCATAATTTATCAAAGCAGAAAAATGTGCGCTGTTCAGATGCGCCCACATCGGTATGTTGTTTAACAGCGAATCCCTCTCCGTCATCACTCCGCCGCATACCGCGCCGTAAAGCAGACATTCCGCAGCCAGTGCAGACCCGCGCAGCAGTCTTGTCAGCTGCGTTTTCTTCACCGGCATCAGTTATTCCCGTGCCCTATGTTATGGCGCCAGTCTTCCGTTATCACATAATCGGAATACCATTCAGGATATACGACGCTCTGGTCATAGACATATTCTCCGTTATTGTTGAGTTCTATCGCCAGCATACCGCGCCAGTCGGAATCGGTGAGCCTGCCCGACGAGAGCGGCTGTTCAAATTCGTAGTAGGAGAATGTCACTCCCGAAGCCACCTTCAGAACGCTGTCCACTTCCACAAGAACATATATCTGTAGCGGATTTCCCGTACCTATCTCAAGGCAGGAGCCGTTCGGGTCGGTGGCTATGTCGACAATTATCGCAGCGGGATGTTCCTCCGTAGTATGGTAGTCTTCCTCGGGGAATTCCGCTTCCATTACTTCCATCCAGAAATGCTCCAGCTGACCGCCGTAGGAGCGGATAAGGTCGAATTCTTCATCGGTGGGGAGCTCACCGCGGAGCTCCTTTTCGGCGATGACTTTCAGTCTGCCTGTGAGTTCTGCAAGTATCCCGAGATTCTCATCGTCCTTGGCACTCAGCATACCGTAATCGGAAAGCCCCTGCCTTGTCTTTACGATGAGCGATTCAAGGCGTGAGAACGCAACGGGTTCAGCTTCTACAAAGCCTCTGTCATCGGGCGGATCCCATTCACCGCCGCCGCCGAATTCACCCATTACCTGCTTGGAATACAGCACGGTATCGTGTTTCAGCTCGGCATAGCTTGCTTCGAAGGACATGAGTGCCTTGCGGCGCCAGTGGTCGGTGCGCATTACGGGCGGGTAAGCCTCGGCCTTGACCTCGATTGTAGGTGCGAGGGTATATATCCACGCGGAATAGAGACTCGATGTCCACTCGGATTTCGTCGAATCTTTTACCATACCGCGCACCTTGTCCATCTGCGAATCGAAATTCGGGTAATTGGCTTTGCCTTCAGACTTTATTATATCGAGGGCGGTATCCGAACCGAGCGCCGCAGGGAGATCGAGAGCGGTCGGGAGCATTCTCATCTCTTCGCGCTCGTTCTTTTCAACCTGCCTGTAGACCAGCTGCGTGAACACCGCTTCGTCTATCGAGAAACGCTGTCCCATGAAGCGGAAGCCTTTCTGTGCAGCATCATGTTCCTCGTCAGTTGCAGAGATGTGTACTACAACTGAATTTATTTTGGGTGAAGGGAGTTCGTTGTACAACTTGAAATATGTATCCCAAAGGTCGTTTTTCCCCGCGAGGTCTGCAGCTTTTACATCGGCGCCGTACACAGCGTCTATAATGGGTCTTGTTTCGTAGTATCCGAAATCGTCCGATGCTCCCGCAAAGAATGAGGTCACGGAATACACCATTTCCCATTTGCGGAGAGCTTCGCCCTCGAGAGCGAGGGTTATCAGGAGGGAAGTGCGGCTCTGTTCCTCCTTATCGCTGCGGAAACCCGTTCTGCCGTACCACATCATTGCGGTGAAATATTTTTCCAGAGCCTTGTCTCCCGCATAGTAGCCGCGGGGTTTGTACTGCGTGTAATCCTCGTATGTATCATCGAGCAGGTTGGAATAATAGATTCCGTCTGCAGTCTTTATCTGCGAAAGCTCAGCTGCAACTATATCGCTGACCGCTTCGGGAACTGCGGTATTAGGGTCGAGCAGCGAAGCTCCCACTGCGAAGTAGGCGAGTTCTTTCTTAGCAGCATCCTCCCATTCGGTGCCTTTCAGCGTATCGTAATGTTCCTGCGCTTTTTGCAGCATCAGCTGCGAAACTTCGAGCATATCATCAACAAGGTGCTCTTTCTCCACAGATTTCAGCAGATGTGAAAAATAAAGATGGTATGTATGCATCATGGAATCGAGAGTGACGTAATTCGCAAGATCGTGGTAGCGGTTCCATTCGTACTGACCGAAGAACTCATGGTTCCCGAGGGGGGTGATATCCTCCGTAAGCACGAAGCCGTACTTCGCGAGATGGTTTTTTAACTCCTCGTTATCAGTGATCCAAAAATTGCCGAAATACACATTTGAAAGATCGGCAGCCGCCTCCTGATATTTAACTACGGGGGTGACGTTCATTTCATCTGCGGAAAAATCATCTCCGAGGAGGGATGGTCTGCTGAGATAGTTTATAGTTTCGGGAAGAACAGCGGTCTGTGCGGTCGTTTCGGGAGTGACAGCTGTTGTTGCGGTCGGGGATGCTGTTGATGTTGCTGTGGTGGATGCTGTCGTCGCCGCAGTAGTTGTCTCGGCGGAGGTCTCGGTTGTTTGCTCCGAAGATGCAGCAGTCTCGGTAACAGGTCCGGTCGCAGCCTGACTTGTGCAGCCTGCCGCAAGCAGCGCGGAAAGTACGAGCGCGGTGACGGTTTTCTTCTTCATTAATAAAAACACCTCACATTATATGAATAGCAGAGTGTGTTCACATAAAGCCGGGATCACATCTTTTCGGCAGTCTTCTGCGTTGAAAATCATTGCCGGGCGTTGAACCCCGTGTTCTGT
>JAILFE010000331.1 GCA_024697725.1 Oscillospiraceae bacterium | reverse complement strand
GGACGGCAGGACCGTGCGCAGGACATATGAGAGTTTGCAGACGGATGCGCATATGCAGCTCCGCGGTATAGATACGAGCGACGAATACAAGCACATCTTCACCGAAAGGATGTCGCGATATTTTGATGAGTTTTCCCGCAGGGAGGAGAACTTCTACAAGGCAAAGGAGCTTTATCCCGATAAATACGCGGCGCGCAGGAGCACCGGGAGCGAGTCGGGCTATATGCTCGATCTGATAGGAATATCTGTCGGAAGGAATACGTGGGCTTCATATCTTTCTGCTCTGAGCAAAGGCGGCTCGGTATATGACGAGCTCCCCGACAAGGATTTCGTCCGTAAGCTCGGGGAATGCCTGTGCGCCGATTATGCGGAAATGACAGAGAAGGAGTTCTACGAGCCGATCGTTCCCGAATGCGCGGTGATAACGCTGATGTACCGCGTGCCCGCAAATTATTACAGGACGCTTGAAACGATAAACGTGCCGGGCTGCTTTGTGCGCACGGCGGAGCTTCTGGAGAGGAACGGCTTCATGACCGAAGACGATACGGCTGTCAGCAGCGGCGAAAGCGCAGTGACCCGGACGGTGACCTTTATGGAATACAAGGGAGCGCCGCTTTCGTACAGGGCAGATGACAGATACTGCAAGGGCCGTGCTGAGGTCAAGGTGACAGAGGAGAACGCAGAGGAGATAGACAGGCTGCTCCGCAGTGCGATCACGGACACTGTGAGAGACGGCGATTATTACACGGTGGAATCCGACAGGTACAGATATGCCTTCATCCCGAAGGATATGTCGGGAGAAGTCGCAGAGCTTATAGAAAACTACGGTGAGAGCGGGGAGCCCACGCGGGCATAACGCGGCGTTAGTGAATAACAGCGGTTCTGTGTCACCCGCGTTTGTTACGCAATAACCGGATTTGCGCGTAAGCGATATGGCGGATCGAGCGCCGCCTCGCGCTCGCGGGGTCATAGTCAACAGTATCGAAGATACTGTTGACCAGCGATAGAGGGCGTCCCCCTCCGCTGCCTTTCGGTAAAGAATAAGCCATCGCCCGTATGAAATGCCTTCCGGTATATTAAATGCTTCCCGTGTTTGCCGCACGGTTTATCATAGATAGCGCAAAACTCTTCTTTTTAAATAAACTCCGCAGCAGGGGATGTCCTTACAGGGCATCCCTTGCTGTTTTCCCGGTACCGAAAAAATCCCTGTTGACATATCGTTCCCGATATTGTATAATATTATTAATAAATGTCAGGGAGGGACTTCATAGTGGATGCCGATATGACCGAAAAATTCCCCGAAGAGCTGAGAGCTTCTCTGTTTGACTGCATGAGCCGGTCTATGTTCGATCATGTGACTGTCCTCGATCTTGCCGATAAGACCGCTTCTGTTTTTCCGAGAGAGCCGGACGGAAAGGTGACTGTCAGTGATTATAATGACAGGCTGGATGAAGTTATATCCACAGTTCCGAACCAGGCACGCGACCGTATCCTTGAAATGATGGCTGTCCCGAACCTTGTCTCGGAACTCACAGGCAGCAGGAACTACTCGTTCATTACGGTACACAAGGAAAACGAGCATGATATGAGATATATCCTCCGCCTTTACAGCTATGTTGACGACGAAAGGGATAAGATACTCATGTGCGCTGTCGATATCAGCGACCGCAACCGCGGAGTTATCGAAAAACAGCGCGTGCTGGAGGAGACCGTCCGCAGTCTCATGCGCGAGAACGAGCTTCTGAAAAGAGCCGCGCTTGCCGAAAATTCGTTCATCGCCGTGCTCGATCTCAACGCAAAGAATATAGAGCTGCGATACGGCAGCTGGTTCCCGTCGGCGCTTGACGGGAACATCCCGAGAAAGCTCTCGCTGAAAAAATGCGCGGGGCTGCTTGCCGATCATCTCTATGACAACGAAGAATGCGAACGCCTCTATAATGCGTTCAACGGGCTCGATATCGAAAGCGAGCTCAACGAGAAAAACCTTCTCTCCATGGAATTCTGCGTCAGGAATTTCTCCGGGAACAGGGAGAAAAGGGTATACCGCTTTGAATGGCTTGACAGGAACCTGCGTCAGGTCATGATAACGGGGTCTTCAAAGGAGGAATAGTATCATGCCTGCGCTTATTTACGAGTCTGACAGGATATACTGCGTCGATGAGGACAACGAGCTCATCGCCGAGATAACGTTCCCTGCGAAAAACGGAGTGGCAGTCATCGACCATACGTTTGTGGACGGTTCCCTGCGCGGACAGGGCGTTGC
>JAILFE010000290.1 GCA_024697725.1 Oscillospiraceae bacterium | reverse complement strand
TTCCTGTTCAAGGAGATCACCTTCGGCAGGAAGAAAAAGAAGGATACAGCCGAAGATACCGACAATAACGAAAGTGAAGAATAGACCGTATGAAAATAATACTTGCATCAAACAACAAGAACAAGCTGCGTGAGATAAAGGACATGCTCTCCCCGTACGGATATGAGGTCATATCACAGGCAGAGGCGGGCGCGGATATCGAGGCGGAGGAAACAGGTTCCACCTTCGAGGAAAACGCCGAGATAAAAGCCCGTGCCGTATACGATATATGCCATACCCCCGTCATCGCGGACGACAGCGGTCTTACCGTCGATGCGCTCTTCGGCGCACCGGGGATATATTCAGCAAGATATGCCGAACCAGGCAAGCGCTGCCTCCGCATACTCGACGAAATGAAGGATATCCCCGAGGAAAAGCGCTCCGCGAAATTCGTCTGCGTGATATGCTATATCGGGGAGGACGGCAAAAGCCGCTTCTTCCGCGGCGAATGCAGCGGAAAGATAGGCTATGAAAAGCGCGGAGAGAACGGCTTCGGCTATGACCCGATCTTCGTATACGATACGCGCACCTTCGCAGAGCTCCCCTCGGAGGAAAAGAACAGGGTGAGCCACAGAGCGAATGCTCTTGCAAAATTTGAAGAATTTATCAAGGGAAACACTGATTAGATCTGGTGCGCAAGATGCGCAGTCAGATTTTTCGTCAGATTGTATAGAAATTCCGCTGGAAGGCTGTCGTCTTTCAAGGGATTTCTGTGCAATATGACGGAAAATATGCAAGCATATTGCGTGCCAAGCCGTTAGGCGTGATTTGATCAGTGGTTCCCAAGACCGGAAATGGAGAATGACCATGCTTACAAGCAAACAGCGCTCGATCCTCAAAGGCTTAGCCCAGACCGAAGACGCAATAATACAGATCGGAAAGGGCGGCATAACCGATAATCTGATAGAAACGACCAAAAATGCCCTGCGCACCCGCGAACTTATAAAGATCCATGTGCTCGATTCGGCACTGATGACGGCTGCCGAGGCTGCGGCAGAGCTTGCCGAAGCAGCAGGCGCCGAGGTGGTGCAGTCGATAGGGAACCGCTTTGTCCTCTTCAAGAGGAACACTGCCGACCCGGTCATAGACCTCGGCGATCTTCCCAAAAAGAAAAAAGCCGTGCAGGTAAAGCCGCACAAGGCTGCTCCCCTGACGCGCAGCTCCTTTGAATATGACCGCAGACACGGCATCGCTCCCCGCGGAGAGGATCGCCGCCGCAAGCGCAGTGCATCCTCAGGACAGGGCACACCGTCGGGATACAGCCGCTCCGGCGGCAAGGGCAGTCCTAAGAGCCGTATCAGCAAAAAGACCGGCGGCTTTTCCCACCGTGCCAAGACGAGCTCCGGCAGGACAGTCCGTCTGCACCACGGCAGAAAGGGCGGCGGAGTTTGAATACCGCTATATTCGGCGGCAGCTTCGATCCTGTGCATAACGGTCACGTAAGGCTCGCAGAGAATATCCTTTCCGCCGTGACCGATATCGAAAAACTCGTGATTATGCCGACGCTGATATCTCCGTTCAAGCAGGACGGAGCTCACGCATCCGGTGCCGACAGGCTCGAGATGTGCCGCCTTGCATTTGAAGATATCCCCTGTGCCGAGGTGAGCGGATACGAGCTTTCGGGCAGCGGTATAAGCTATACCGTCGATACGGTCACTCATTACCGCAGCCTTGACCCCGAAGGCAGACTGTACCTCATAATGGGCGGCGATTCGCTGCGTTCGTTCGGGAAATGGTACCGCTCGGATGATATACTGCGTATGTGCACCATAATATCGGCGGCAAGGACGGACGACGAGATCGCAGAGCTCGATGCTCTGTCAGCGGAGCTTGGCACACACGGCAGTATAATGACCCTGAAAGCAAGACCGTTCGAGATATCATCGACCGCCATTCGTAAAAAAATTCTTAATAATGAAGATATTTCTTGCTATCTGCCCCAAAAAGTAGTAAAATATATTACGGATCACGACCTGTACCGTTTTCCAAAGGAATAAACACAGCAACGGCAGCGGTATCCACGAAAGAAGTGATGTTATGTACTCTGTTGCGGAGCTTGAAGAGATAGCCAAAAAAAGACTTTCAAAGAAAAGATATACCCACAGCCTGAATGTTGCGGCATCTGCCAAGATACTTGCCGAACTCAACGGCTATGATACCGAAAAGGCGTATATCGCAGGCGTGCTGCATGATATATGCAAGGAGATACCCCACGAGCAGCAGCTCGAAATGGTGAAGAAGTCCGACCGCGATATCTGCACGGCGGAGCTTGTGATACCCGCTCTTTTCCACGCGCCCGCAGGAGCATACTATTCGGAGCACGTCCTCGGCATACACGATGAGGATATCCTCAATGCGATAAGATATCATACGATAGGGCGCGGCGGCATGACGCTCCCCGAAAAGATAGTATATCTTGCGGATCTCATATCCGCCGACCGCACATATAAAAATGTTGAAAAAATGAGGAAGATCTGCTATATGGATCTCGACAACGGGATGCTCGAAGCACTGAAATTCTCGATAACCAGCGTTGTCGAAAAATGCTCGGGGCTGCCGATCCATACAGTGAATGCGTACAACGAGTACGCAGGCAGACTCAGAAAGGAATGATAAAGGAAAATATGGACGACAAAGCGCTCATAGATACCGCCGTAAGAGCACTCGATATGAAAAAGGGCGAGAATATCCGTGTGATAAAGGTCGCCGATCTGACAATAATCACGGATTATTTCATAATCGTCGAGGCAGGCTCGACAACACATACAAGAGCCCTTGCGGATGATGTGGAATATCAGCTCAAGCGCCATCTCGGCATCGACCCCGAAAAGATCGAGGGGAACGCCGCATCCGGCTGGATGATAATAGATTACGGCTCGGTGCTGATACACGTATTTGAAAGAAAGACAAGAGAGTTCTATTCTCTTGAACGCCTCTGGCAGGACGGGGAATATATAGATATCTCGGATATCCTTCTCAAAGGACCTCTGAAAACGATAAGCGGCTCACCGCAGGATAATAAAGTATAAGGACTTGATGAAAATGGAAAGATACAATTTTTCGGAAACGGAAAAGAAATGGCAGGCTTACTGGAACGAGCATGATTCGTTCAAAGCCGAAAACAACAGCAAAAAGCCCAAGTTCTACGCCCTTGTGGAATTCCCCTATCCCTCGGGACACGGTATGCACGTAGGACATATCAAGGCATATTCCGGACTTGAAGTTGTGAGCAGGAAGAGAAGGCTCGAGGGTTATAACGTACTGTTCCCGATAGGCTTCGACGCATACGGTCTGCCGACTGAGAATACCGCTATAAAGACCGGTGTGCATCCGCGTCAGGTGACGGACGAGAATATCAAGAAATTCACGAGCCAGCTCAAAAGAGTGGGCTTTTCGTTCGATTGGTCAAGAGTTATCGACACCACCGACGAGGATTACTATAAATGGACACAGTGGATATTCCTCAAAATGTTCGAGCACGGACTTGTTTTCAGAGACAAGACCCTCGTGAACTACTGCCCTTCCTGCAAGGTCGTCCTCTCAAATGAGGATTCGCAGGGCGGCAAATGTGATATCTGCCACAGCGATGTCGTACAGAAGACCAAGGAAGTATGGTATCTGCGCATAACGGAATACGCAGACAAGCTCCTTGAAGGGCTTGACAGCGTGAACTATCTCCCCAATGTAAGGCTCCAGCAGGAAAACTGGATAGGCCGCTCGGAGGGCGCGTTCGTGAACTTCACTGTCAAGGAGACGAACGAGAAGCTCCGTATCTATACCACACGCCCCGATACGCTCTACGGCGTCACCTTCATGGTAATAGCTCCCGAGCATCCGATGATCGAGGCTCACCGCGCAGAGATCGCCAATATAGCCGAGCTCGATGCCTACAAGGAGGAATGCGCCAAGAAGAGCGAATTCGAGAGGACACAGCTCGTCAAGGACAAGACAGGCGTGCGCATAGACGGACTTACCGCGATAAATCCCGTAAACGGCAAGGAGATACCCATATATATCTCCGACTACGTTATGATGGGCTACGGAACGGGCGCGATAATGGCAGTTCCCGCGCACGACGGCCGCGACTATGATTTTGCGAAGAAATTCGGGATAGATATCATCGAGGTCATAAAGGGCGGAGATATATCAAAGGAAGCCTATACCGGCGACGGCGAAATGGTCAATTCCGGAGTGCTTGACGGCATGACGAACAAGAAGGATTCCATCGCAAAGATGATAGAATTCCTCAAGGAAAAGGGCATCGGCGAAAAGGGCGTTCAGTACAAGATGAAGGACTGGGCGTTCAACCGCCAGAGATACTGGGGAGAGCCGATACCGATCGTACACTGCCCCGTATGCGGCGATGTGCCTGTTCCGTATGATGAGCTGCCGCTGAAGCTCCCTCCCGTGCAGGACTATAAGCCCGGCGAGGACGGCGAGAGCCCGCTTGCAAGAATAGCGGATTTCGTGAACTGCAAATGCCCGAAATGCGGCGGCGATGCCAAGCGCGAGACAGATACAATGCCTCAGTGGGCAGGTTCGTCGTGGTATTTCCTGCGCTACTGCGACCCCGCCAATAACACGGCGATAGCCTCACAGGAATCAATGAAGTACTGGCTCCCCGTTGACTGGTACAACGGCGGCATGGAGCACGTGACCAGACATATGATCTATTCCCGCTTCTGGCACCGCTTCCTCTATGATATCGGCGAGGTTCCGACTCCGGAACCGTATGCCAAGAGAACGGCACAGGGGCTCATACTCGGTTCGGACGGATATAAGATGAGCAAATCCCGCGGAAATGTGGTAGACCCGAACGATGTCGTTGACGAATACGGCGCAGATGTACTCAGACTGTATGTGCTCTTTATGGGCGACTACGAGCAGGCAGCTCCGTGGAACGAGAGCAGCGTCAAGGGCTGCAAGAGATTCATCGACAGGATATGGGCGCTTCAGGATATCGTCACGGACGGCGACAGCTACAGCGAAGACCTCACTCCGATAATGCACAGGACTATAAAGAAGGTATCCGAGGATATCGAGAATATGCGCTTCAACACCGCTATCGCGGCTATGATGACGCTCCTCAACAAGATCGAGGAAAAGGGCAGCATCACCCGCGGCGAATACCGTGACCTCATCACGATACTCAACCCCTTCGCTCCCCATATCACCGAGGAGATCTGGCAGAGGATGGGATTCGGCGGAGCACTCTCCGACAGCAAATGGGCAGTCTATGACGAAGCCCTCTGCGCCGACAAGACGGTCGAGATCGCAGTGCAGGTGAACGGAAAGATCAAGGCAAAGCTCAATATCCCCGCCGACGCAGAGCAGGACGAGGTGCTGAAGCTCGCCAAGGCAGACAGCGCCGTTGCCGGGCTCATCGAAGGCAAGAGCATCGTCAAGGAGATATACGTCAAGGGCAGACTTGTTAATATAGTCGCAAAATAATACTGCCCATACAGGATCATTTCTTTATCGATTATAATAATATCTGCCTGTTTCCGACCGCATATCGGAAACAGGCAGGCGCTTTTTAATTAACAACACAATAATTTTGTTAAAACACAACAAATTTTTCAAAAATTTCTGTTAAAAAATTTTAAGCGGTTGACTTGACACGTCAAAGGTTATATTGTATAATGATTAAGTTATAAGTTGTCGCAATGTTTATTTGCTGCAATATCGCTATAAAGGCGATGAGCCGTGCATGACAAAAAAATGAATGTACGGAGCGTTGCCTGTATATAAACCTCTGCCTATGGGCAAAGGGAGGGAACAAAATTGGCAGAAATCCGTGTTGGCAAAAACGAAAGCCTTGACACAGCGCTCAAGCGTTTCAAGAGAAGCTGTGCAAAGGACGGCGTTATTGCTGAAGTACGTAAAAGAGAGCATTACGAAAAGCCTTCGGTAAAGCGCAAGAAGAAGTCCGAGGCTGCTCGTAAGCGCAAGTATTGATCCGATGCCGTATAAGCGGCAGTAAAATGTGATCGCTATGAAGGCGGGCAATGATTTGTCCGCCTTCATCTTTTAAACGGAGGAAATGCATTGAGATTCATACCGACATCTGCATTCGGATCGGTCTTTGACATAACACCGCGGATTCTGAAAAAAATGGGGATACGCGGCATTATACTCGATATCGACAATACCCTTGCACGGCATAACGACCCCGAGCCCTTAAAAGATCTCGACAAATGGATAAGCTCCATGAAGAAAAACGGCATCCGCCTTGTCATAGTTTCCAACAACAAGGCTCCGAGGGTGAGCCCCTTTGCGGAAAGGATAGGAGTCCCCTTCGTTTCGGACGGGGCAAAGCCGCTCCCGATAGGATATCACCGTGCGGCAAGGCTGATGCGCCTCCCGAAAAGAATGATATGCACGATAGGCGACCAGATATTCACGGATATGCTCGGAGCAAAGCTCTACGGGATAAAGCCGATGCTCGTCATACCGATAGAGCCGGAAAAAAGTGTGTTTTTCAGGATAAAACGGCTGGCGGAAAAGCCGTTCCTGCCAAAGACCTATCATATACGGAGGAAATGACTATGGCTGCAAGATTCGGTCCCGCAGGCACGGCGGACAGCTTTAAGACTATGGGCTACAAAAAGACCTCTCAGCTCGGCGAATATCTCGTGCGCTTCGGGCTTGACCATTTTGAATACCAGTGCGGTCAGGGCGTCAGGATATCCGAGGAAAAGGCGGCGGAATTCGGAGCGGTGATGCGTGAACACGGTATCAGTGTCTCCCTTCATGCTCCGTATTTCATATCCCTTTCCGGCACCGAGGAGGAAAAGCGCAACAATTCGATAAACTACATACTGGCTTCGGC
>JAILFE010000289.1 GCA_024697725.1 Oscillospiraceae bacterium | reverse complement strand
TCTGGTCGAGGGCAGACGCATCATCATTTCGGGCGGAAATTATACACTTGACAGTACGCTCTCCGAGGAGATCGCACGGAAAGGACTTGGTATCATGAGAATCGCAGTAACCTATGAAAACGGACAGATATTCCAGCATTTCGGCAGAACAGAGCAGTTCAAGCTCTATGACGTTGCTGACGGCAAGATCATCAATGAACAGGTTGTAGGCACAAATGGTGCAGGACACGGCGCACTTGCAGGCTTCCTTAAAAACGCTCAGGCAGATGTTCTGATCTGCGGCGGTATCGGCGGCGGTGCGCAGATGGCAATGCATGAGGCAGGTATTGCACTCTACGGCGGTAATATGGGCAGTGCCGATGAAGCTGTAAAGGCTTTCCTTGCACAGACACTTGTGCAAAACTCAAATCCGACCTGCGGACATCACTCCTGTGGTGAACACTGATGAAATACGATCATACCGAAAAGGCGGTCACACTTTTTACACAGGGGTATAACTGCGCCCAATCTGTTTTTGTCGCATTTTCCGATGTAACAGGAATGGACGAGGAGCTTGCTAAAAGGATTTCTTCGTCATTCGGCGGTGGAATGGGAAGAATGCGTGAGGTTTGCGGCACTTGTTCAGCTATGTTCATGATCGCCGGTATCCTGTACGGCGAAGGAACGGAAACCGATCATTCCATAAAAACAGAGCATTACAAGAGGATTCAGTATCTTGCAGAGGAATTCCGTAAGAAACATGAAACGATCATATGCCGTGACCTTTTGAAAGGGCTTGCTGTCACAAGCACTCCTACCCCTGAAAAGAGGACAGAGCAATATTATAAGGTCAGACCTTGCGTAAAATTTGTCAGAACGGCTGCGGAGATACTTGACCGCTATCTTGAAGAAAATCCGCCGACGAGGTGATAGTTATGAAGATCGTAACGCTTGTTGAGAATACTTCCGAAAAAGAAGAATGTATTGCAGAACATGGGCTGAGTATCTATGTCGAGACTGAAAAGCACAAACTTTTGCTCGATACAGGACAGACAGATGCAGTAGTCAGAAACGCCAAAACGCTCGGTATTGACTTGACTGCTGTTGATACTGTTATCCTAAGCCACGGTCATTATGACCATTCCGGCGGTATCCTGCCGTTTTCAAAGCTGAACCATACCGCACAGATCGTAATGCAAAGAACGGCTGCCGAACCGCATTTCAACGGCGAACGCTACATCGGCATCGACACGGATATTCTGGGGCTGCCGAATGTACGCCTGATCGACGGAGATATGCAGCTTGATGATGAATTATTCCTGTTCAGCGGCATCACCGGCAGACGATGCTATCCGCAGGGAAACAGAAAGCTGTCCTGTATGCGGAACGGTGTAAAATCCGAGGACGATTTTGTGCATGAGCAGTGCATTGTCATCAAGCAGAACGGCGAACGCTGGCTTTTATCTGGCTGTGCTCATAACGGCATACTCAATATCATTGACAGATACAGGGAACTGTTCGGCAGTGAACCCGACTATGTAATAAGCGGATTTCACATGATGAAGCGTGATGCGGAGCATACTGAGGAAGAAAAAGCCGTTATCATTCAGACAGCGCAGGAACTTTCGCAGATGAAAACAATCTTTTACAGCGGTCACTGCACAGGTATACCTGCATTCGAACTGATGAAAGAGATCATGGGTGATAGACTGATAGCTCTGCACAGCGGAGCACAGATTATTTAACAAAGTAACATTGTCGTTTAACGCTGATTAGATAAATCAGACAAAAGTTTATCTTATGAACATCATCAAATTATAAAATATATAGTATATAGATAGTATCATTAATTCGTTGACAACAGAATAATTATCGGCTATAATATTAAACTGATAGTTACTCTCATATTTTGACAGGCCGGTAATTGCAGCGGAAATGCTCCGAAATGGTCAGAGAGTTATTCCGTCAACTGCTGCATAGATGCAGACAGATATCAAGATCACTGTACTGTTTGATAAATGTTAATGATACTGGGGTGAGAAAATGACAAGCAGAAAGAACCGTTTTATATCCGGTATTATCCTTATAGTATTCAGCTTTGTTATTTTCAGCTCAGTCAGATTTATAATTGAACATACAGACCATGAATGAGCGGCGAGGATTGCTCCTTCTGCATGGAACTTGCGGTGTGCCAGAAACTGCTCCGGACTTTTGGAAGTGCTGTTCCTGCTGTTTCCGCAGTGCTGCTTCTGGCTTCATTTTCTCACGCCGCAAAGCCATTATTAATATATTTTAATGATAAAGATCATTATACACTTATATCTCTTAAAGTTGAGCTTCTGAACTGAATCAACGCCTTGACGCAGTATCAGCCATTATTTTTGTTTAAGGCTAACTATGTCAGGCAGCATAACAGCGCCATGCCTTTTGGGCATGGGCTTGTTTTGCTGTGCAATGATTCAGAATTCGGAGGCTTTTTTCAAAAGAAAACTTACTGTCATTCCCGTGTTCCTTGCTGTTGCAGGATCAGTTCTTACAGGCTGCGGTGCAGCAGATATCCAGAGTCCGGCTGCAGAAACATACGTTGAAGCGAAGGTCAATAATACTGAAACCCAGACCGGGGACGCTTCAGCCGAGACAGGCAGCTTCCTTTCTGACACATCAGATCAGGACAGCATAAGCATTGTGTGTACTATATATCCGGAATACGACTGGGTAAACCAGATACTGGGAGATCATGCTGAAAATGCAGAAGTTACCTATCTTCTTGATAACGGAGCAGATCTTCACAATTATCAGCCCACAGCCGATGATATTATAAAGATATCTGCCTGTGATCTTTTTATCTATGTAGGCGGCGAATCCGACGGCTGGGCAGAGGATGCGCTTGATTCCGCTGTCAACAAGGATATGAGGGTCATAAACATGATGGAGATCATGGGTGACTCCGCTAAGGCAGAGGAACTTAAAGAGGGTATGCAGGGGCATGACCATGACCACGAAAATGAAGATCATGATCATGAAGACCATGACCATGAACATCATCATAAAGAGGGCGAGGTTGAATATGATGAGCATATCTGGCTCTCCCTTTCCAATGCAAAGATACTCTGTGCAGAGATAGAGAGCAATATTTCCGCTATTGATCCCGCAAATGCTGCTGATTATAAGGCTAATCTTGATGCCTACACAGCAAAGCTCGATGAACTTGACAGCAGATTCCGTTCACTTATTGATTCGTCAACTGTTAAAACGCTTGTATTCGGTGACAGATTCCCGTTCAGATATTTTGTAGATGATTACGGCCTTGATTATTATGCCGCATTCAGAGGCAAGCTTTGAGACTATCGTATTTCTATCCGACAAGGCAAACGAGCTTGACAGCAAGACCATATTCACTATCGAAAATTCCGACAAGTCCATTGCTCAGACCATTATCAACACCTCCGGAAGAGACATGAACATTGCCGAACTCAATTCCATACAGTCTGTTTCCGATGATGATATAAAGAACGGCGTAACATACCTTTCGCTTATGGAGAACAACTATAATATTCTCAGCGAAGCATTGCAGTGAGGTGTGTCATGGATAAAAAAATACCAATAGTCCTTATTACCGGTTATCTCGGTTCAGGCAAGACAACTCTTATGCAGGAACTGCTCAGACAGGAACAGAGGAAGATAGCCCTCATCGTCAATGATATGGGCAGTGTCAATATAGATGCTGCTCTGCTTAACAAGAACCGTGACCGTATATCCTCGGTTGAAATGGTAGAATTGCAGAACGGCTGTATCTGCTGCACGCTCCGTGATGAATTCATTGCCGAGATAGAGCGAATCTCAAAGCTGCCTGATATTGAGGCTGTATTTGTTGAAGCATCGGGCATAAGAGAGCCCTCCAACATCGCCGCATCATTTATCATCTATCAGGAGAATAACCCGGATACCAACGTATATCTCAGTTCCGTGGTGTCGGTCGTTGATGCAGACAGGATCTACCGTGAATTCCTGCGTGAACTCACCATGGAAAATGACACGGACGAGGGAGATATAATCAACCTTATCATAGATCAGATAGAGTTCTGTGATCTGATACTCCTCAACAAGACCGACCTGCTCACAGAAGAACAGATCTCCGAGGTAACACATTCTATCAGGGATATACAGTCCGAAGCGGAGATCATACCCTGCGTGAACAGCAAGGTCGATCCCGCAAAGATACTCCACGGAAAAGAATTTGATTACCACGGGGTGCTTGCATCTTCCTCCGTCCAGAGGGCGCTGAACACCCTCGAACCCGGGGAGAAAGAAGCCTGCATGGACGAATATGGCATAACATCATTTGTATATGAGGAAAAGCGTCCCTTTGACCGTGACAAGTTCATGGATCTTGTAGATGAATATCCCCGGGAGCTTATCCGCACGAAAGGATATATGTGGTTTGCTGATGATAAAACACATATTCAGCTTTTTGAACAGGCAGGACGAAATGCAAGCGTTACCGAGCTCAATGAATGGCTCGCCTCCTGCCCGAAGGATGAAGTTGAAGCAATGCTTGAAGCATATCCCGATATCAGGGATGACTGGGATGATGAATACGGTGACCGCATAAATCAGCTTGTATTCATTGGAAAAGGATACAGAAAATCGGACATCCTGACAAAGCTTGAAAGCTGCCTTGCCTGCTGACAAATCAGAAGATCTGATGTTCCGGGTACGCACTGTGCGCCCGGAACATCTCATATTATGAGAGCGGGACAGCATTGGAAAAATAACTACAAAAAATATCCGTCAGACAGATTTTGAAAAAGAGGAGCAGAAAAATGACTGAGTATATAGAAAAACTGCGGATGATATCCGATCATGCACAGAATAAGCATCATCGGATATGCGGTGCAAAAATTCTGCCGATATATATATTGTCATCAAAAGTATCTTTCAAGCCGCACAAATGTTGAGATATCATAACCAAACCGCATCCCGACCGAATCGGATAACATGACCGTCAGCTGCTTGCCGGCAGGATCAGAAAATATCGCGATGCGGTCAGACATGGACCGCATTCTTTCTTTCAATATTCCATTATACTATCCGTATGTGCATTTTTCAATGCCGTTTTATGCTTGATATCATATCGGTTTATGCAATTTTTTTAATTCAAAAATTATTTTCCGTTCTTTATTGACATAGGTATTTTTGTATGATATAATCAAAACGATTTCACGGGATCGATCACCCGCAACAGCAGACCGATTGTATTATCAGGAGGAAAAAATGCGAAAGATATTTCTTGCAGCGACGGCTGCACTTCTTTTTCCCGCGATGCTTTTTACAGGCTGCGGAAGCGCAAGTGTAAACAATGAAAGAGATGCTGCCTCTTCGTCCAAAATCACCGACAGCAGTACAGGAACGGAGACCGATATCATCACAGAAAAAGAGATCGACAGATCGGCATATGATTTCAGTACAGGTTTTGACGGTGCTCTGAGCAAAACTCTTTCCTCGGGTGCAGCCGTTCACGACCCCTCCATACTTAAATGCGGAGATAAATATTATATTTTCGGCTCACATATGGCGGCGGCGGCAAGCGATGATCTTATTTCATGGAAACCCATTGCAAACGGATACAGCAAGGGAAATCCTGTTTTCGGACAGATATACTCCGTGTATGACGAAGCATTCGCCTATGCGGGAAGTCCCCGCAGCCTTATCCCCACCGATGATGCCGACCGCGGCGGCGAACACGTATGGGCGCCCGATGTCATCTATAACAAAGCAATGGGAAAATATGTGATGTATTACTGCACCACCTCGACATGGAACGCATCTAATCTTTGCTACGGTATATCGGATTCTCCCGAGGGACCCTTTGAATGGCAGGGAGCGCTCATCTATTCGGGATTTGATAAGGATACGATATATTCCACAGATGTTCTCGATCACGTTGACGAAGATCACGCGGTCACGAATTATTTAAAGGGACCGAAATACAGATATGAGGACTGGCCGAATGCCATAGACCCGAACGCATTCTACGACAAGGACGGCAGGATGTGGCTGGTATACGGTTCGTGGAGCGGCGGCATTTTCCTGCTTGAGATCGACGAATCTACCGGAAAAGTGATACATCCAGAAGCCGACCCCGAAAATAAAGTTGATGCATATTACGGAAAGCGTCTTGCTGGCGGCGGTCATATGTCTATGGAGGCTCCGTATATTTTATGGGACGAGACTTCGGGATATTATTACCTGTTCGTTTCATACGGCGGACTTAACCGCGAGGGCGGCTATCAGATAAGAGTTTTCCGCAGCACAGCGCCCGACGGGGAATATCTCGATATGAACGGCAAAAAGCCCGATAAGGGATTGAACCACGCATATTACGGACTGAAGCTCTCGGGAAATTATATGCTCCCGAGCCTTACAAAAGCATATATGGCGACAGGTCACAATTCCGCGTTCATCGACTCGGACGGGAAAAAATATATCGTATATCACACGCGATTTGACAACGGTTCCGAGGGACATTCTCCCCGTGTGCATCAGTTCATCGTAAATGCTGACGGCTGGCCGTGTATGCTGCCGTATCAGACGCAGGGCGAGACAGTTTCCGAAAGCGGATATCCGAAAGAAGAACTCGCGGGACGCTATTATATGATCGATCAGGGAACAGCCATAAACGCTGAGATAGCGCAGCCCGAGATCATATATCTCAACGAAGACGGAACGGCTGTAACGGAAAAGTCATCGGGAACATGGGAAGTGTCGGACGCGACATATCATATGACCATTGATCTGGAAGACAGGACGTATACAGGCGTATTCTGCGCTATGAACGACGAAGCGGGAACACCTGTCATGACATTCTCCGCAGTCGGCTTCAACGAAAGCGTATGGGGAGTTAAATACATCGAGTGAATGTACAAAACGCAGGTAAAATATGCATTTGTTATCATTGAAAAAATGACTGTATAACATCTTTACAAAGCGGTCACCTTGTGATATAATATCCTTAACGATATTACCGTTAAGGAAGTGAAGGCATGAATATAACTGCAATAGGCTACAACTATTCCCATGGGCGCGAATTTGTCATGGACAGACCCAACGGCTCGGAAAGCTGGATAATGCTGCTCATAAAAACACCCGGACTTTTTACTGTAAACGGCAATACCGAAAATGTAAAGCCGAACAGCTTTATATTGTTTTCTCCCGAAACTCCTTACAAATATTACGGAACGGAAGATGTCTACACCGATGACTGGGTCTATTTCGATATGGATGAAAACGATCTCCGTCTCCTCGATAAACTCGGGATAGAATGCGACAAGCCGCTTTTTCTCGGCAATATCGAAGAGCTTTCGGGGATAATACACATCCTTTCCTACGAGCATTTTTCCGCGGAGAGATACAACACCGACATCGAAAAATATTACACGGAGATACTTCTGCGTAAACTGAGCAGGCTGATACTTTCGGGAGCATCTGTCTCGCTCCACCTCTATACCGAGAAGAATTCCAGAATGACTCAGCTCCGCACGATGATACTTCTTCACCCCGAGGAAAACATGAGCGTTAACGAAATGGCAGATGCAATGAGCATGAGCCGTTCGGGTTTTCAGCATCTTTATAAAAGGATGTTCGGGGTGAGCGTGATAAAGGATATCACGCGCGGCAGAATGGAACGCGCAAAAAAACTGCTGTCCTCGACAAATCTCACGATAGCGGAAATATCGAACAAATGCGGATATATCAGCGAATACAGCTTTATGCGAAAATTCAAGGAAGAATCCGGAAAAACACCGACCGAATTCCGGAATTGTATATAAAATAATACGGCTGACCGTTCCTTTTTCAAAGAAAAACGGTCAGCCGTATTATTTAAGGGTAATTATGAAAGTATGATACAAGCAACAGAACATTTCGGAAGAGTGAACTTTACTCCCTTTTCCGTAAGCTCCGCAGTATGCTCTGCGGGCTTTATTTTTTCGGGGCATTCAAAATCATTGAACAATCTTACATCTCCCGAAAGTATTCGTGCGGATACCTTTGATGCACTGAATGCGGTTATCGCACAATCTATCTCGAAGTCTTCATCAAGTGACGCATTTGCGAATGTCATGGTCATGCTGCCGTCCTTATTGAGAGAAACGGACTGAGACACTGCGGGTATGCCGTTAGTTTCAGCATTTTCAGTAAAGCTGTAAAGAAGCTCGGAATCCTGATGAGTCTTGAACATATCAAAAACATGATATGTAGGTGTTTTCAGGAGTTTTTCTCCGTCTGTAAGAATTATAGCCTGAAGCACATTCACCACCTGTGCAAGATTAGCCATGCACACGATGTCCGAACGGGAATTGAATATATTGAGCGTTACGGCGGCAACTATCGCATCTCTCATAGTATTCTGCTGATAGAGGAACCCGGGATTCGTCCCCTCCTCAACATCATACCAGCAGCCCCATTCATCTACAGCGAGTTTCATATTGTCGCTGTATTTTTTCATGATCGCGCTGTGCTTGTCTATAAGTCTGTCCATATACTGAGCGTGCTTTATTGTCCTGTAGTATTCCTCATCTGTGAATTTTGTCGCACTTCCCTTGCTTGAAAAATCTCCGCTCGGGATAGTATAATAATGCAGGGATATCGCCTTTGCGTGTGCATCTCCGATGATACCCATTATCTTGTCCGTCCAGTTGTAATCATCTACATTCGGACCTCCTGCGACCTTGAAAAGCTCGTTCCCACTGAAATTGCGGCAATAGGTCTGGAAACGGCGATAAAGGTCTGCGTAATACTCGGGGCGCATATTTCCGCCGCAGCCCCAGTTCTCATTTCCGATGCCGAGATATTTCAGCTTCCAGGGCTTTTCCCTGCCGTTCTTTCTTCTGAGATCAGCCATCGGAGAAACGCCGTCGAATGTTATATATTCTATCCAGTCAGCAAGTTCCTCAACTGTCCCGCTGCCGACATTTCCCGCAAGATATGGCTCACAGCCTATCTTTTCGCAAAGGTTGAAAAACTCATTCGTACCGAAGGAATTGTCCTCGGTGACACCTCCCCAGTGAGTATTCACCATTTTCTTGCGTGATGATTTTTCTCCTATACCGTCGCGCCAGTGATATTCATCAGCGAAGCATCCGCCCGGCCAACGGAGAACAGGCAGTCTTATCTCCTTGAAAGCCTCGATGATGTCGTTTCTTATACCATCGGTATTGTGTATAGGCGAATCCTCTCCGACATATATGCCGTTGTAGATGCATCTGCCGAGATGTTCTGAAAAATGGCCGTATATCTCACGGTTTATGTGTGATCTTTTGTCGAGAGCGTTTACCGCAGCCGAAAGTTTTTTCATGATATTCCTCCAAAATCATAATATTATATCCGATTCAGTTGACTATTGCCTGTTCGGTATCCTTGTCAAAAAAGTGGAGCTTGTTCGGGTCAAGAGCGAGAGTTATCGTGCTGCCGTATCTTGCTGTGGTGGCAGCATCGACCTTAGCTGTCCAATGAACTTTCTTTGCATTCGCATAGGCATCGTCCGAGAACTGGCGCTGAAGCTCTTCGGGCTTTTCATTCAGAAGATCGAAATACAAAAGGACCTCCGAACCAAGAAGCTCATAACCGTTTATCTTCACTTCTATCTGCGTGTCCTGATGAACGGACAATTCAAGCTGGCTTTCAAATATCCTTTCGGGACGGATACCCATGATGACCTGCTTGCCGATATATTCCTTATCCCTGAGAGCCGCAGCCTTCGCTCCAAGCACTTTGATCGTAAAGCGGTCAAAATCGAGATAGATATCGCCGTTTTCTTCCCTGCACCATGCATTCACAAAATTCATCTGAGGCGAACCTATGAAACCCGCAACAAAAAGATTCACAGGATTATTGTACAGCTCTCTCGGAGAAGCGACCTGCTGCACGATACCGTCCTTCATGACGACTATCCTTGTGCCGAGCGTCATGGCTTCGGTCTGGTCATGTGTGACGTAGATTATCGTTGCGCCGAGTCTCTGATGAAGCGCGGCTATCTCGGCTCGCATCTGAACGCGAAGCTTTGCATCAAGATTTGAAAGCGGCTCGTCCATAAGGAAAACCTTCGGTTCACGGACGATAGCGCGTCCCATTGCGACACGCTGACGCTGACCGCCGGAAAGCGCCGCAGGCTTTCTTTCGAGAAGACCTGCAAGATCAAGTATCACAGAAGCGTCCTTAACCTTTTTATTAATCTCATGCTTTGGGGTCTTGCGGAGCTTCAGCCCGAAAGCCATATTTTCCTCTACGGTCATATGCGGATAAAGAGCGTAGTTCTGGAAGACCATTGCTATGTCCCTGTCTTTCGGTTCAACGTCGTTCATGATCTTTCCGTCTATCAGGAATTCTCCGTCTGAGATGTCCTCGAGACCCGCTATCATTCTCAGAGTGGTGGATTTTCCGCAGCCCGAGGGACCTACAAAGATAATGAATTCCTTGTCTTCGACTTCAAGGTTGAAATCCTTTACGGCTTCAAATCCGTTGGGATATATCTTATAGATATGTTTTAAAGACAGACTCGCCATAATAAAACCTCCCGTTATATTTTGTTGTCAAAGCTGAAAACGGGTCTTCCGGCCGTCCAGCGTATCGGCATGAGCATTGCATGGCGGTTGGGCTCATACAGGGGATCTCCCTCGATCTCCGCCTTGTCCCGTGCATGGAAAACGAGGATATCGTTCCCGTTCCCGTCAACGGTGAAGGAATTGTGCCCCGGACCGTATATCCCCTTTTTGCTGTCCGTTTTCAATACGGGATAGCGTTCCTTTTTCCAGCTCAGCGGATCGAGCAGGTCGGAATCTTCATCAGCGCTCAGCATACCCATGCAGTAATTCGCACCGGTATCGCTCGCGGAATATGTCAGGAATATCTTCCCGTTCCTCTTGATGACTGCAGGGCCCTCGTTTACCCAGAATCCTCTGCGTTCCCAGTCGTAGTCGGGGGTGGTGAGCATCACCTGAACGGTATCGAGGGTATGACCGTCTTTCATGCGTGCGATGTAGAGATTTGATATCTGTTTCCCTACGCCGACCTTTTCCGCCCATACATAGTAATACGAGCCCCTGTTCTCAAAAACGGTCGCATCGAGAGAAAAGGCATGAAAGGAAAATTCATCGTCGCTGTGAGCGCGTATCATGCCGAGCTCTTTCCATTCCCCTTTCATGGGATCGCTTTCGGAGCATTCAAGCACATACGGACGTATCTTCCACGGGTCGTCCTTTTCGCCGCCCGCGTAGTATATGTACCATTTCCCGAAAATGAAGTGGAGCTCGGGCGCCCAGATATGCTTGCTCTGAGGACCCTTTTCATGACAATGCCATACGGTCTTTTCCTCTGCATCCGCAAGCCCTGTGAGAGTATCCGCTCTTCTGAGAACGATGCGGTCGTAGTCGGGAACGGAAGCCGTGAAGTAGTAATGTCCGTCGGAATGGCGGTAAACATATGGATCGGCACGCTGCATTATCCACGGCTGACCGAATGTCATTTTCTTATCCATATCAAAGTATCCTTTCATCGCTGTATACTGAAGTTGCAGGCACTTTTCCAAAGGCGGAAGATATGCCGCCTCTGCCCTTGGAAAAGTGGGGCGGTATCGCTGAGATGCAGCAGCACCGCCCTCGCTTTATTTGATCGTTCTTATATTATTCCGCGCTGAGAAGCTCGATGTATGCGGCTTCACCAGTAAAGTGAACGAATACCGGAGAATCGGCTGCCATTGTCGATGTAACGACTGCCTTTTCCGTCATAGCAGTTCCGTCCGCACCTGTAAAGGTGTATTCCGCTGTGACCTCTCCGCCGTTTCTCGTTACGGTGATATCTACATCCGCATCTGTCATGAGAGAGAGCCAGCCTGCCCAGTCCTCGCCCCATGATGTCTCAAATGTCGCATTGTAGGACTCGTCGCCCCAGCCGTAAGCATCGGCGCGGAGAACAGCATATTCCGCATATCCGGGATAGTTGTCGGCGCTTGCTACGCTGTCGGTCTTTACTGCCGTGTTGCTGAATGCCATTACGAAATTGTCCCAGTTGTTTACGCCGTCGGAATAGTTGTTGAGCTTGAATTTCAGCGAAGCACCGTCAGCAAGCTCAAAGCCGTCGGTCGTATCGCCCCAGAAACCGAGAACTCTTTCGGGAGTTCCGAGAGTATCGATCGCAGATGTATCAACGGGAGCAGCAGCAAGAGGAGCAGCTTCTGTCTCTGCGGGTTCATCTCCGCCGCCGTCATATTCGGGAGCCTCGGGCTTTTCGGGAGGATTGCCCATCTCAAAGAGCGTCTTGACCTGACCGTCTGTCAGCGGCTCATCAAATATGTAGAGTTCATCAATGAATCCCTTGTAAATCGTATCCCAGTAGTTGATACCTATATGCGCTTCAACTCCGTCGCCGGTGAGGATCTCCGGAGAAAGTCCCTGATAGAACATATTCTCAGCATTCGCTTCGTGCATCAGCTCGCCGTTGAGATAGAACTTAGTACCGACACGCTCCATTCCGTCATCAGCGGTGTAGCGGTTTCCGTCCGAAACGATCGTGATGAGGCACCACTCACGTTTGCCGTGTTCAGTATCATCCATAGCATATATCCACGGCCATACACCGTCTGCGCTTATATCCGTTCCTATGGAAGAATTTCGGTTCCATACAACAGGGAATATCTCGGCATTGTTTGCGCCCCAGTCGGTCTTAGTCACGTTGAGCCATGTCACAGTTGCATCTGCGTTAGACATTCCTATATTTCTTCCGAGCTGTACGACAGGACCGTACTTTGCAACACGGTCTGCATTATACCAGAAGGATACCGTATAACTGTCGTCGGCGATCTCGTTCATGTCGAAATCAACGCCGTACTTTCCGTCGAGATAGAGTGCATTTCCTACAGCGCCCTGTCCCTCTGCGATAAGTATCGGGTGGTCGGATGGTGCCAGTCCGAAATTGGCTCCTGTAAGACTGCCGAGATCTTCTGCCTGCATGACTGCTCTCAGTCCATCGGCTGTTTCAAAGTCAAGGTGATAGAGCGGATCTTCCGGGATAGGCTCTGCTGCTACTGGAGCTTTTGTTTCCTCGGTGGTCTCTGTCTCAGGTGCGGATGTTGTGGTCTCTGCAGCCGTTGTTTCCTCCGCTGCTGTTGTTGTTTCGACGGGCTTAGCTTCAGTTGCCGCTGTTGTGGTCGATGCAGGAGGCGGTGTGCTGTCTCCGCAGGCTGTCATCGTTGTAGCAAGAAGAAACGCTGCTATCGCTGCAAGTGATTTTTTCATAATTATTACTTCCTTTCGAAAATATATAGATTTACTGATTGTCCGCTATCATCTGATTATATTCCGCGGTTTCGGATTCGCTGAGGATATTGTATCCGGCGGGACCGAAATAATCTATCATCGCCTGTGCGTGATAATAATTCGCTTTGCGGTTTGCTTCTTCGACATAATCCGCAGCCTGAGCTGTTCCATTGTCAACGAGATCATGTATGCCTATCGCATTGAAGTATTCATCGCAGAAATTCCAGTAGCCTGCGATATTTGTCCAGCCGAAGGATATGGGCTGCATACAGGAAGCAAAATAATCCTTCCAGAGCTGAATGTGCTCATCGTCCATACCAGCGCAGTAGACCTTGATATATTCGTCCCAGACTCCCTGATCCTTTGTTATCGGAACAGGCATAACATCGTATTTGAGAGCCGTACCTGCGGAGTTCACGATAGATTCGTCGGAATAGATCTCACAGCGGGTGTACCAGCCGTCAACACCGTAGGACATGAATTTCAGCAGCTCATAAGCTTCTCTGGGATATTTGCAGGCTGTTGTCATCCCGCCGTAGTCGATAGTTGCTATTGAATGATGATCCGCACCTGCGTCCTTATCGGAAACTGCCGGGATAACATAGGGAACGATGTCGAGATTGTAGCTTTCGTGGTAAGCGGGTGTGTTCCATGTGTTCTGGAACGTCCAGAACGCCTCGGAGAATATAGCCGCATGACCTGTATTTCCTGCCCAGCCTTCCCAGTCGCCGCACCAGTCTTCCATTTCTTGAGTTTCTGTCGTGGGAGCTATATATCCGCCGAGCTTGAGATTTGAAAATTCCTGTTCTCCTATAGCCCATTCGCTGAGGTCAAATACCTTTCCGTTGAACCCGAACTCACCGATAATATCCTGTCTTGCAGCAATACCGTAATAGGAATCGAGACGGTTATAGTAACCGAGTCCGTAGTAAGCCATTCCGTCCGGAGAATTGAGGACTGTCGCATCCTTTATGAGCTGTATCATCTCCGACCATGTCCAGTTCTGCGTAGGGACCTTCAGGTTGAGCGTTTCAAGTACATTGCGGTCGATGAACATAGCTCCGGGGAAGAATTTCACGGGAACGCTGTAACGCTGACCGCCCTCCAGGTGATAAGTACCGAGCTGAGCGCTATTAACGGTATCGGCAAGATCCTTAGTCTCATCATCGCTGTTGAAATATGCGGAGACATCTGCAAGGAGCTGATTTGAAAGCGCATAGTCACAGTCTGAATGCATTATGATATCGGGAGCCTGTCCGTTGCTCACGAGCGTTCCGAGCGTAGTGTTATATGTTGCGACGTTCTCGTACTGAACGTTCACCGTTATATTCGGATATATCTGCATGAAGCGGTCAGCAAGCAGTTTGACCGTTTCGTCCTGATCGAAATGGAAATAGGTCAGCGTGATATTGTCGGTCGTCATATCCTTGTATTTCTTGTACTGATGCGAACTCCCGTCAACTGTGATGAGCTCATAGTCGTTTGTTACCGAAGCGGCGCTGCCGCTGTTTCCGGAAGAAGCCTCTGTTGCGGTGCTCCCGCCGTCACCCGAAGTATCTGCATTTGCAGCACCTCCCGTGTTTCCGGTATTTCCCGAGCTGCTGCCGCAGCCTGCGAGGATCCCGAGAGACATACACTGCGCAAATAAAAGCGCGATAATCTTTTTCCTGTTCATAATTACCCTCCGATTATAATATAATTTGCCGTCTGCCGGTGTTCCGCACCGCTCATATTCTTATGCGCACACCATTTCCGGTCAGTCCGCGCAAAACGGGGAGGAATGAAGAATCGTTAATTGAATATGAGCAGAGCGGAGCGCCGGCAGAAAAAACACATTTTTGTCACGGTGTCTTCATTCACCCGTGATACCTGTTCTGTCGATGCTTTCGACGAAGTATCTCTGCAAAACAAAATAAAGTATCATAAGCGGCAGTATGCTCAGGAGAGTGCCTGCCATGTTAATGGATTCGTTGAGATTAGTCGCGGCGTTTATAGCTGTCTGCTGATAGCTCGAATAATTAGCCGCGAAGTTGTCGAGCTGTACGACAAGGGTCGTCCAGTCCGACTGTCCGTAAACGCCGTGAACGTAAAGCTCCGTGAGATAGGATTCATTCCAATACCACACGAACGAGAACAGCGCAACGGTTATGAATGCGGGAGCTGCGCTCGGGAGCGCTATCTTGAAGAACGAACGGAAATGACCCGCGCCGTCTATCCTTGACGCTTCAATCAGTACCTTGGGTATCTGACGGAAGAACTGCCAGAATATCAGTATGAAGATCGGTGCCTTGAATCCTTGTGCAAAAAGCGCAGGGAGAACGAATGCCCATATCGTGTTGAGTATCCCGAGCTTTGAATAAAGGACATAGGTCGGTATCATGGTTATCTGGCTCGGGAGAACGAAGCTGAGTATGATAACTCCCATGACTATCTTCTTGCCGGGGAAATCAAATCTTGCGAGAGCGTATCCCGTCACCGAACAGGATATGAGATTGCATATCGTGGGAACTCCCGCAATAACGGCGCTCTGCCACAATGCCTTCCAGAAATCCATGCTCTGAGCCGCCTGCTTGAAATTTTCAAGATTGAAGGAGCTCGGGAGCCATTTTATCGAGGAATCGAGAAGGTCGTCAAGGGTCATCAGGCTGCCAGATATCATGTGCAGTATCGGGTGTGTGTATATGAACCCGATGCAGATAAGCAGGGCATATACCGTGAATTGCTTCAGGAAGCCTTCTCTGTCCTTTGTGCCGAGCATATACCGCCTGAATCTTTCCTTAGTGAGCTTCTTAGTAGTCGTCCCTGTTCGTTGTGTGCGAGGTGATCTTCCCTTGTGCGCGTCTGCGCTCGATCCTTGCGGCATTTCTGCGGTTCCTCCTTTCTATCCTTCTGTGATCCCGTATCTCTTTCTTTCTTGCCTTGACGGCGCGTTTTACCTGCTTTTCGTACTGATCCTTCCTGCTCGCGAGAAGCAGTGCAAACAGTCCGACAAGTATCAGTACCACAGTCGAATACAGCCATGCCATAGCCGAGGCGTATCCATAGCCCTTTTCTTTTGTTCCGGAGAACATTGATTCCTGTATGAGATTGATTATGGGATTGTCGCTGTTGTTCGAGATGAACACAACGGTATATATCGTGTTCAGAAGTATCATCGAACGCAGATTCGGAAGCGTTATCTTCCAGAAGCATTCCCAGCCAGAACCGCCGTCTATCTTGGCTGCTTCATACATTGATTTGTCGATCTTCTGAAGTCCCGAGAGGAATATGAGTATCTGCACTCCGGAGTACCAAAGCGTCGTTATCATATTTCCGAACACATCGGAAACGGGATCCGCAACTATCTTTGGGAGAACCGAACCTATCGCCGCGGTGACCGCCTGCATATCCACCGCCGAGATGCTTCCTGCACCCTCCGCGGTCAGCATCCCGAGGATAGGTCCGCTGACGATGATTACCGGCAGGAAGAATATCAGGCGGAAAAATCCCTTGCCCTTTATCTTCATATTCAGCATCATCGCTATGATGAGCGCGAATACAACGATTATCGGCGTCGATATTATCGTGGAGGTCAGATAATCCACAAGATAAATGAGGAAATCTGGATCCTGTATGAGTATCTGAGTAAAATTGGCGTGACCTACAAAGGTGAATATCCTGCCGAGAGGCGTGATGCGGATATTGTTCAGCGCATACCAGAACGAACTTATCAGAGGATATGCGAGGAATACCGCCGCGCCGATGAACCACGGTATCATGAATATATACCCCATGCGGGCGTACCGCTTTTCGAGCTTTCCCGACTTCAGATGCTTCATGCGCTCTTTCAGGGCTTTTTTCTCCGAGCGGGTCAGCTTTTTACGGTCTTCCAAGTCTACTCACCTCCCGTCACGGCATATGACTGTGCATCAACCGAAATCCCGTCACCGTCCAGCGCCGTGTCAGAATAATTCACATATACCGATGTCCCGTTATCGTATGTCACCTTAACAAGTCCGTTATCGTATATCTCATGCGAAACGATGAACGAATCCTTTGTCTTCTCGGCAAGCGCTCTCAGAGCCGCATCATATTCCGCGATAGTATCACGGTAGGACGAATATTCGAGCGAATACAGATCGGAAGAATTCGTATAGATGAGCTTTGAGGAATCCTCGGCAGCCACATAGAACGACGGATAAACTCCAGATTCAGCCATTCTTAGGAAATTCTCGGTCTTGTTTGCTTCAAAATTCACATATTCCGAATATGTCGGAACGATGCCTTTCAGCACCATTGAAAGGAACGGTATGTCGCGGTCGAGATACAGATAATCCGACGAGCTGAGCGGCATATCGAGAAAAGCATCAGAATATTTCCAGAGATAAGCATTCGGAGTCTCAGTCAGCAGGCTGCATTTTTCCGCCGCTGCCGCCGCTGCATCCTCGTAGATGTCCATAGTGTCGGTGCGGGAATAATACGATCCCTTTGAGCTGTACGAAAACAGTGTACCGGTCATTCCCGAAAGCGCGATACTGCCCGTGCCTGCGTTTGCCGCAGCGTCCGCGAACCGCGAAAGGTTCGTTCCCGTGCGTCCAGGCATCAGATAGTAGAACGTGTCGTATACCTCTCCGTTCACCTCATTCTTGAACGTGCGCTTGTTCACCATTTTCATGACATTGTAGGTGGTCGAATGCGTATCGGAGTTCACCGATACCGCATCATCGTAAAGGTAAATGCGGCTCCCTTTCTGTGCTTCGTCGCGCATCAGACTTTTCAGTGCAGCGTTCCCGCCGATATGGCTGTCTGCGCGGAAAGATGTTATCGGGACATTGTAAAGCCCGCCTTTCTGCCATCCCTTATAGACGGTGAGGATGCTCTGCACACCCGCTGTCCGCAGATCTTCGAGGATATCTCCTGCCTGATCTGCCGTTGTCATCGTGACCGCGGCTGTTCCCATGAGAAATTCTTCGCGTTCGGTCCCGAGGAGATCGACCCTTGTCATGTAAGAAGTATCGCGCTTCACGAGCCTTCCACTGTCAAGGAGAAAGCTGCGGTAGGCGTTTGCCATGCCGGAGTAATCAGCTTCATCGCCCGAAAGCAGTCGGTAGCGAACACAGAGGTCGGAATGCAACCTGTCCTGCTCAACTGCGGGGACTGTTCCCGAATTTGACTGATTGAGCGGCTGAACGAAAACATCTCTCAGGAGAAATCTTGCAAAGCAGCGGTTGTAATCCACCATTACGCCGTTCGGAACGACCTCGATGCTGCATCTTTCGTCTCCCGATTCGACGATTCCGAGATAGGCTGCCCTGTCGTCAAGGTGAGCCATTCCGAAGACCGGCGCGAGAACGCTGTTGGAATCCGTCACCGTTTCATATTTTTCCCAAAGCGTCGAGACAGCGGTGCGGCTCGTAAGTCCGTCGTCCGCGCCGTAGATGAGCCCGGAAAATCCCGTCGAATAGCGACCCTCTTTGTTGTCGAGATATATCAGCGCCCCGTTTCCGTCTGGAACGAGCATATATCCGTTCTGTTCGTCAAGATAGGTGTATCCGAAGAACGGGAAAATGCTTATCGTATTGATATATGTCCCGTCCTTGTTTTCCTTTATGGACTCGTCCGGGATGCGTACTGTAAGATCATCTCCGTCAAGAGTCACTTCAACGCCTATCTCGAACTGATATTTGTCCTTGAAGCTTATGACCGCATATATCCCGTTGTCGGTATAGCTCGTGGTTATCTCGTTCGGAACGTTTATGAGATCCGCCTGATAGGTGTTCTGCGTCCCGACTATCGCGTTTATGACGATGCCGCTTTTCATATAGCCCGTCCAGCTCGCGTTGTTCTTTCCGTCGTCCTTTTCATCGCTGACGGTCGATTCGATTACCGCTCCTGTGTTCTTGTCCTCGAGCCTCACCGAAAACCGCGGCTCATAGTACCAGAGGCGGTAATTCTCGCTCTCGGCGACCTGAACGTAATCCGTCTTCGCATCCACCCTGCTTCCCGCCGACGGTAAAGGCGCCGAATGGATATGCGTTCCTTTGACGGCTACCGTCTGCGTGCCGCCCGCCGCAGCGATCAGAACGATCACGATAATGACTGCGGCGATCACAGCACCTATGATGAATCCCGGCAGGAGCTTTTTCCGTTTTTCAGTTTCCAAGACGGTACACCCCCTCGCCGATCACCGCGAATATGAACTCGAACACCTGCGCCCACAGCACGTAGATTATGAATATGAGAAGCGCAAGTATCAGCGCGGCAAACGCTGTAAGGAATATGACCTTGAAGGTCTCTCTGACAGTGAAATTGTTTACCTCTTTCAGCCCGATGAACGCGATCACCGTTATCCAGCCGTATATCAGCACTGCGAGCATATTCG